>NZ_JAVETM010000087.1:0-6148 GCF_034006065.1 Desulfobotulus sp.
CCACTTGAAAGGTTGTTTTGTTTTTGGTAATGAATTTTCGATATTTTTTATGAAAATCATTTCCATAAACGCCACCTGCGACATGTGAGGATTGTGCTTGAATGCTACATAAACGGATTTTCTGGATCTTTTTGACTCTCCTCTTCTGTCTTCCCGCCTTTGCCATTCAGGTCACTGAAGCGGAAAAAGAAGCCTTTAAAAAGCTTTCCCCAGCAGAGCAGCAGCAGGTCCTTCAGCAGGTGGGGGGATCTGCGCCTTCTTCCACACCGGCGACGGAGACGGTTGTGCCGATTCCTGTGGTTAAGCCCAGGGCTGCGGCGGAGCCCGAGCCTGAGGTATTGCAGAAAAAGCAGGATCAGCGGGAGCTGACCAAGGATGAAGCCCAGGAAAGGGAGCTTCCCACACGGGAGCTTTTTGACCGCATGAAGCGTTCCAGGGAAGAGCTGCCCCACTTCGGGTACAGCCTTTTTGCAGGAGCGCCCACCACCTTTGCGCCGGTTTCCGATGTGCCCGTTCCGGAAGGGTATATCATCGGGCCAGGCGACCATATCCGTGTGCAGATTTACGGGAATCAAAACCGGATTCTGGACCTTGAGGTGAACCGGGAAGGGATCATCCAGATGCCGGATCTGGGGCCAAAGCCTGTGGCGGGCCTTACTTTCACGGATATGCGTCAGGATCTGGAAGATACCATCCGCAGGCATTTCATTGGCGC
Source organism: Desulfobotulus sp. (assembly GCF_034006065.1). Classification (NCBI taxonomy): domain Bacteria; kingdom Pseudomonadati; phylum Thermodesulfobacteriota; class Desulfobacteria; order Desulfobacterales; family Desulfobacteraceae; genus Desulfobotulus; species Desulfobotulus sp. The sequence continues at coordinate 716 of NZ_JAVETM010000087.1, forward strand.
ACAAAGCAGCATTACCCTGGGAAAACTGCGGTCTTTTCAGGTTTTTGTTTTAGGGGAAGCCTTTAAGCCGGGGAGTTATGCCGTAAGCGGCCTTGCCACCATGACCCATGCCCTGTACGTATCCGGCGGAGTGCGGGAGACGGGTTCTTTGCGGAAAATCCAGCTGCGCAGGGCAGGAAGGCTTGTGGGCGAGCTGGATCTTTATGACCTCCTGCTGAAGGGAGATACGGCCTCTGACCTGCGGCTTCAGGCCGGAGACACGGTTTTTGTTCCTCCCAGGGGAGATTCGGTGGCTTTGGCGGGTGCTGTGATCCGGCCAGGGATCTATGAATTCCGTAAGGAAAATACGGTGCGGGATCTTCTCAGTCTGGCGGGGGGCCTTCTGCCTTCGGCTCAGATGAAAGATGCGAGACTTTTACGCATGGAGGAGGAGCATCGCTTTTCGCGGCTGGACCTTAACACGAAAAAAGATCTGGATCGTCGCCTGAAAAACGGGGACATGGTGCAGATTCTTTCCCTTCCGCCCCAGGTGGTGGATTCTGTGGTCATCACGGGCCATGTGTTTCAGGATGTGGTGGTGGCCTGGCAGAAAGACCTGCGCATCGGAGATATTCTGCCCGATCCTTCCCGACTGCCCAGGCACATGGACCCCTACTTTGCTGTGCTGCGGAGCAATGCCGGACCTTTCAGGGAAAGCCGGATTCAGATTTTCAACCCGGATAAAGCCCTGCAAAGGGATCCTTTACACAACCTGAACCTCACCCCAGGGGATGAGATCACCCTTTTTGATACACGCCAGAATCGCAGCAACCAGTTGACAACTCTGGTGAGCATTCTGCGCAGCCAGGCCCGATTCCCGGATTTTCCCCAAGTGGTTTCCGTGGATGGGGCTGTTCGCTTTACGGGAAGTTACCCTCTGTTCACGGGAATGGGACTCCGGCGTCTGCTGCAGGATGTGGCCATGGTGCGCTCGGAAGCGGATCTTGGGTATGTGCTGGTGCGTCGCCTTGGAGAAAAGCCTGGGACCATAGAGGTTCTGAATCTCAACCTCATGGAAGAGGGGGAGGATCTTCTGCTGGCTCCGGATGATCAGGTGCTGGTGTTTGATCACAGAAAGGACAGGGCCGAGCTTGTGGAGCCCATGGTGCAGCGGCTCCGTTCCCAGGCTTCGCGGGAACAAGGAGCCCAGGTGATTCGGGTTGGGGGGCGGGTGCGTTTTCCTGGCATCTATCCCTATCATGCAGGAATGACCCCTGCGGATCTGATCCGGATTTCCGGTGGTCTTCTGGACTCCGCCCTGCCCCACAGTATGGAGATTTCCCGGAGACAGGTGACGGACAAAGGGGCGCTTGTGCGCCATGTGCCTGTGGATGTTCCTGAAGAGGCCCTGGATCAGTTTGCCCTGATGGCCGAAGACCATCTCATGATCAAACGCATTCCCAACTGGAATGAGGTGGAAACCGTAACCCTGCGGGGCGAGGTTCTTTACCCCGGAGTTTATCCCATTTTCAAGGGAGAAACCCTGCGTCAGGTTCTGGAAAGGGCAGGAGGGGTCACGGAGTATGCCTTCATTGACGGGGTGGTATTCCTGAGGGAAGATCTCAAGCGTCTGGAAAAGGAGCGGTATGCCAGTTACACGGCCCAGCTGAGAAGCCAGATTGCGGCCCAGTCCATGGAAAGACGGGAGCTGGATCAGGATAAAAACGCCATGGTTATGGGCCTGATTCATCAGCTGGACACAGCCGAGCCTGTGGGGCGCCTTGTCATTGATTTTGCAGAACTTCTGGTGAACAGAAAAAGTCGGGATATTATTTTAAAGGATGGGGACCAGCTCTTTGTACCTTCCATGGTGCAGGAGGTGACGGTGATGGGGGAAGTGCAGTACCCCACCTCCCACTTGTATGCGGATAGAAGCACGATTTTTGATTATATCGGAAGGTCGGGCGGACTCACGGCCAAGGCAGCGGAAAAATATATCTATGTGGTGAAGGCGGATGGCAGCGTGATTCCCTATCGCCCCAGCCGGTTTGGGCCGAGAAATACGGATATCTCACCGGGCGACACCATCATTGTTCCCTTTGACGTGGAGGCTGTGGCTCCCCTTGTTTTCTGGGGGGATATCACCAAGATTCTTTACCAGCTCAGTACCTCCGTTGCAGCGCTTAAGGTTATCGGCGTTTTCTGATCATGACATGTTCGCAGCATTCAGCGGAAAGATATGGGATATATGCAGGATTCTTTTCATAAAGATGCGGGGTTTGAAAGGCAGGGGCAGCAGGCGATTCCTCCCCAGTGGGGCTATCCGGCCGGACTCCCGTGGCAGGGAGGGGCTCAGGACGATGAAATTGATCTTCTGGAGCTGATTCGTGTACTCTGGGATGGAAAATGGTGGATTGTTCTCATTGGTTTTCTCTGTTCTTCCCTGGCCCTTATCTATGCCTTGGTCACGCCTAACCAGTATCTGTCTGAAGTGGTGCTGGCTCCTGCCGTATCGGAACAGAAGGGTGGACTTTCCAGCCGCTTTGGGGGTCTTGCCGCCATGGCGGGCATTGACATGGGGTCGGCGGGTGTGGATAAAACCACCATTGCTCTGGAGGTGGTGAAATCCAGGGACTTTATCACTTCCTTTATCCATAAGCATGAGCTGCTTGTTCCCCTGTTTGCAGCAGAGAAGTGGGATAGGGATAGGGGAGAGTGGGTGATTAACTCAGAGGTATATGATACAGAAAAGAAAGTCTGGGTCCGGGAGGTGGATCCGCCCAAAACCCCCCAGCCTTCGGATTGGGAGGCATATAAACGCTTTGTTGCAATGTTGTCTGTGAATCAAGCCAAGGATACGGGTATTGTCCGTATCGGCATCACCAGCCTGTCTCCCCTATACTCCAAGATATGGACAGAAGCTTTGGTGAGGGAGCTGAACCAGGTGATGCGGGAGCGGGATGTGGCGGAGGCCCATCGGAGCATTGCTTACCTTGAAAAGGAGCTTGAAAAGACCTCTGTGACCCAGATGCAGCAGGTTTTTTATAAGTTGATTGAAGAGCAGACCCAAACCAAGATGTTGGCACGGGTTCGGGATGAGTACATTTTTAAGACCATAGATCCGGCAGTTGTTCCTGAAGAAAAGGTGAAACCCAAGCGCCTTCTCATCCTCATTGTGGGCGGTATGGCGGGCGGAATGCTGGGCATCTTTTTTGTCTTTGCCCGGCATGCTTATAAGGGCATGCGGGCACGCTGGTAGAAAAAAGGGGGGTAACCCCCTTTAACGCTGAAAAGGGGGCTTCCCCCTTTTTTTGTTGGGGGACATCATGAAAATACTGGTTACCGGAGGCGCGGGTTTTATCGGCTCTGCCCTGATCCGCCACATCATTGCCCATACGGAAGATTCTGTGGTGAATGTGGATAAGCTGACCTATGCCGGGAATCTGGACTCTCTGGGGGAGGCTTCCTCAAGCCCTCGCTATGCATTCGCCCATGTGGATATCTGTGATGGATCAGCGCTGAAAAGGGTGTTTGACATCCATGAGCCTGATGCTGTCATGCACCTTGCTGCAGAAAGCCACGTGGATCGCTCCATTGATGGCCCTGCGGCCTTCATTGAAACCAACATTGTGGGAACTTACATTCTGCTTGAGACGTGCAGGTTTTACTGGCAGGACCTGGATGCAGAGCGGAAAGGGTTTTTCAGGTTTCATCACATTTCAACGGATGAAGTGTACGGCGATCTTGAAGGGCCGGGAGCCCTTTTCACAGAAACCACGCCCTATGCTCCCAGCTCCCCTTATTCCGCAAGCAAGGCCAGTTCGGACCACCTGGTCCGGGCATGGCACAGAACCTATGGCCTGCCCACCCTGGTGAGCAATTGCTCCAACAATTATGGTCCTTACCATTTTCCTGAAAAACTTATTCCCCACATGATTCTCAATGCCCTGCATGGCAAGCCCCTGCCCGTGTACGGCAACGGACAGCAGGTTCGTGACTGGCTTTACGTGGAAGACCATGCCCGCGCCCTTTACCGGGTTGTGACGGCTGGAGAAGTTGGAGAAACCTACAATATCGGCGGACACAATGAAAAGCGTAACCTCGAAGTTGTGGAAACCCTCTGCGAGCTGCTTGAAGAGATGGCCCCGGAAAATCCCCATAGCCGTGCAAACAGGGAAGGGGGCTTTCGATCTCTCATCACCTTTGTGAAGGACAGACCTGGCCATGACCTGCGCTATGCCATTGACGCAAGCAAGATTGAAAGGACGCTGGGCTGGAAGCCTGAGGAAAGCTTTGAAAGCGGCCTCCGTAAAACCGTAGCCTGGTATCTTGAAAATGAATCCTGGTGGCGAAAAAAGGGGTCAGACCCCTTTTAGGAAAGGAGCCACTCCATGGGCCATCATGACCAGTTTTTCAAACAGGTATTTTCCGATAAAAACCATGCTGTGGATTTTATCCGCGCCGTTCTGCCCCCGGATTTGAGGGATGGGCTTGATTTCGGTAGCTTTCAGGCGGAAAAGGATTCTTTTGTGGGTGAGGAGTTGTCTGAATACTTTTCAGACCTTGTTTATTCCTGCCGCCTGAAGGATACAAAGATCCGCATTGCTCTTCTTTTTGAACACAAAAGCTATGTGGATCATGATCTGCCTTTTCAGCTGATCCGCTACATGTCGGGTATCTGGGATAACTGCCAAAGACAGAAAAAAGAACGCACCCCAGTAGTCCCCATTGTGATTTACCATGGTCTCGAACACTGGGCACCTGGCCCGTTAAGCAGCGGCTTTAAAAGTCTTGACCCGTCTGTCCGCCCTTTTGTTCCGGATTCCGAGTATCTTTTCATCCATTTGTCCCGATGGCCTGATGAACTTATCCGGGAAACGCTTTTTTCTCTGGCCTCTCTCAAGCTTTCCGTTCTGGTCTTAAAGCACATCTTTCAACCCGATGTACTCAAAGTTCATCTTCGTGACTATTTTGAGGTGGGTGCCGCACTTTTTGAAGCGGAAGAAGGGATGCAGTTTTTAAAAATCATGATAGAATACATCTTCAAAACCACGGAGATTCAGCCGGAATACGTGGCTGAAACCATGGGTTCTGTCAGCATTCAGGGAAAGGAGCTTGCCATGACAACAGCGGAAAGATTGATGAATGAAGGGCATATGCGGGGCCGGATGGAAGGCCGTGAAGAAGGCCGTGAAGAAGGCCGGGAAGAAGGTCGTGTAGAAGGCCGGGAAGAAGGTCGTGTAGAAGGCCGTGAAGAAGGGCGTGAAGAAGGGCGTGAAGAAGGTATTTATCTTGAGAAATTTCAGACAATCATGAAACTCCGTAAAATCAACATGAAGCCCGAACAGATTGCAGAAATTACAAACCTTACTCCTGAAAAGATCGAAGCAGTTTTTGCCGCAGGAGACAAGGGGCTGGATCTGTTGATGCCCAAAGATGGCTCCCTCAATTAGC
>NZ_JAVETM010000088.1:0-6130 GCF_034006065.1 Desulfobotulus sp.
TCCCAGGCTTCTCATGGGCTCTCGCTCCTACCCATCATATTCTTTTCCAGCTCCCGCACCGCTCCAATGAGAACCTCATTTTCGGGATTCCGGGAAATACCCGCATAAAAATCCGGATCCCGCAGGCAGAAAGAAAGACGGGAAAGCAAGGACAAATGGGCTTTGACATCCGGTGAAAGGAGCATAAAGAAAACAAACACAGGCTGCCCATCGAGGGATGCATAGGCCACAGGTTTCACGGGAAAGGCCGTGATGATGCAGCTTTTTTCAGGGAATCCCGGAAGCGGCGTCCTTGGATGGGGAAGGGCGATTCCCCTTCCCACGCCTGTGGATCCCAGGGCTTCCCTTTCCAGAAGTTTTTCCAGAAGCTGGGCTTCCTGATCCCTGGAGATACCAGGGACAGCTCCTGCCATACGGCCCAGCAAATCCACGGCATTCTCCCCTTCCAGCCCCTGCATGAACCTGCCCCGCCTGAAAGCGGCCTCAAGGCTGTCATCACAGAAAGGCAAAGGAGAACTCACCTCCTCCCGCATCCTGAAGGGGATATGATGCTGTCGCGCCCAACGACTAAGATTTTCTTCCCGGAATACGCACAGATTCTCCGCACGCACAATGGGAATCCGGCCCTGGCGGATCCAGCGTTCCAGCGTATACACGGGCAGCTCAAGACTTGCTGCCATCTCCTGAAGACTTAACCGTTTCATCATTGCTGCAACACATTCCCGATGCTCGCCCGTTCATAAATCACTTCCACCCGTCGGTTTTTGGCCCGGCCCTGGGCATTGTCATTGGTGTCCACGGGCCGGTATTCCGCAAATCCCTGGGCCGTCAGCATCAGCGGATTCAGACCCCGCTCAATGAGAAAACGCACCACCTGGGCGGCCCGCGCCGTGGACAACTCCCAGTTGGAAGGAAAAAGCGCCGTGGTAATGGGAACATTGTCCGTGTGCCCCACCACCCGTATGGGGTAACGGAACTGCTTAAGCACCTCAGCAAGCTTTGCCATTATTTCAACACCTTCCGGAACCATCGTGGCCTCACCCGAACGAAAAAGCACCATATCCGAAATGGTGATCACAGCGCCCACATCGCTTTCTTTCACCTCCACCATGCCCCCCAGCCGGTTAAATAGAACCAGCTCCCGGACATCAGACACAATTTCTTCCACTTCCTTTTGCACCATAGCCCCCAGTTCATCCACCGCCTCCCGTTGCCGTTCCCTCGGCTCCGGGCTGCTAGGATCCATGATCAGGCCTTCCCGTGTTCCTGCTTCAGGAATGGTCTGAACACCAAGGGCTGTGCGCAAGGACTGGATGATTTCCTTGAATACCTCATCCTGAATGGTACTCATGGCAAACAAGAGCACAAAAAAACACAAAAGCAAGGTCATCAGATCCGAAAAGGTCGTCATCCAGAGAGGCGCTCCGCCTCCTCCCCCCTCTTCCTCCTCTTCCAGGTCCGGCTGCGCCAGCTGGGGCGGGGCTTCATTTTCTGCGGCCTTTTCTTCAGCCATGGATCATTCTCCCTTTTTCACCTCAATTGAAAGAAACAAAGGGCAATACATAAGGGTTTACAGGTTTCAGACAGACCTTCAAGGCTATTTTTTCTCTTCCTTCTTTTTGGCATTGGCCATGTAGATATTCAGCTTATCTTCCATCAAGCGGGGATGTTCCCCTTCCCGGATAGAAATCACGCCCTCGTAGACCAGGGTCATGTTCATGATTTCCTCAGCACTGCGTATCTTGAGCTTATCCGCCATGGGCAGGAACATGAGATTCGCCATAACAGCGCCGTAAAAGGTCGTGATCATGGCCACAGCCATCTTAGGGCCGATGGTGGCCGGATCATCCAGGGTCGCCAGCATCTGCACAAGGCCAATAAGGGTACCGATCATGCCAAAGGCCGGTGCATAAGCGCCCATGGCCAGGAACATGGTGACCCCGCTTTTATTCTCCTTGGAAACCATGCTCATCTTTTTCTGCATGATCGCTGCAATATCCGCTGTTTTCACCCCATCCACGGTCATTTGCAAGGCGGACGCAAAGTAGGGATTTTCGATGGTTTTAATATCCCCTTCAATGGAAAGCAGGCCGCCCTTTCTGGCTTTGTTGGAAATTTCCACAAGACGGGCCACCAGATCTTCGGGCTTTTCCAGCTTGAAAAGAAAAATCCGCTTCATGGCTTTCCCCACCTTGGCAAAATCCTTCATGGGAAAGGCCACAAGGGTGGCGCCGATGGTGCCTCCAATGACGATGGCCACGGACGGGGCATTGAGAAAAAGCCCCAGACCACTGCCCAACAGAATACCCATGAGAATAAAGCCAAGACCCGCCAAAAGCCCGACAATGGAAGCAATATCCATAAACATATCCTCAGTGTTTCAATCAAAGGGAAAAGGAAAACCCAGACACGAACTCTGTTTTTTCATCTGCTCCTACTTACAGAAATTCTCTCAAAATTCCAAATACCTTTTCCTCTCCACTGTCATGGCCCCTTGCCAGAACTTTTCCCGCAATGGGATTTCAGGTGGTTTCAGTCAGGCCTTCTTCGAGGGATCCACTTCCTCGCGGATACACAGAAACCATCTCCTCAAGGGGCCCTGCACCACTGTAGGCCAGAAGTTGCTCCAGATGATGGGCCGTAATGCAGGTCCCTGCGGGCAGGAGCATGGCTCCGGCCCGGGCGTGAACAGGGGTGGCAAGGACCATGCCGGGTGCAAGATCCCATATCCGGATACGGATAAAGGCCTCCACCGGAACCTCGCCATGGTGCATCAGATCCCCCAGCACCTGAGGGTCCCAGCCTGCCTGCCCTCCGAGCAGGCCCAGGGCCTCGGAAGCCCCCAGCCCTTCACTTCGCAGATCCTGATAGGCCAGGACAGCCGCAAGAATTCGACTTTCCGGAAGAATCCCTTTTCCCTTCAGGCCCTCAGGCCCTCCGCTTCCATCATAACGTTCTCCCAATTGCTTCAATACCGCAGCTACTCCGGCCATCCCATCCAGAGCCTCCACCATGTGGGCCGAAGCCAGGGGCACCTGTACAAGGGTTTTGTCGAGGGTAGCAGAAAAACAAAGCCCCTTTCTCTGACGCTGTGCATCCGGTACATACAAAAGCCCCATGCGGTGAAGCCTTGCGGCCTGCTGCAAACGCCAGATTTCCTGGGCTCCCAGGCCCATGTCTCTCGCAATGGAAACCGAAAGCCTCTCAACGGTTCTCACATCCCCATCCCCCAAAACAAGCTGAAGGAGATGAACCAGAAGATCCGCATTCCTTTCTCTCGAATCCCTCCGCTTGATCTGGAGCATGCGGATGCGGGTCCACAAGGTCTTCCTTTCCGCCACAAGAAGCCGGTTCTGCTCAAAGGCATTCTCCAAAAGCCTGTGGAGTTGTTTCATGTGCAGGGCAAGGACATCATACCCTTCTTTGAGATGCCGCCACTCCCCTCTTTCCCGATCTGTCAAGGAAGAGGGAGGGTCTGCCCCAAGGCTCCTTGCCTTCTGAGGGTCTGCACCCGTTTTTCCTTCATGGAACTTTCCCTGGACATCGTTTTTCACTTCTCCTCCCCACTAAGAAACCCCACGGCCCCGCTCCCCACATCAGCCCCACTTCCACAGACGAGACCGGAATACTGGATTCAGGGTGCCAGCGCGTCAGCCCAAAAAAGTCAGGAAATGACAAAATACGACACACTCCGCCAAAAAGCCTACCCTTTTAAAAACTCCTGGTCCGGGAACACTGAAAAATCAGGTGCCTCCATTCACAGGCCAAAGCGGTACAAAGCTTGCTTACTGCTTTTGGACCAGTTCTTCCCAAAGGAGGCCATTCATGCCACGCAGCCTAAGATCTCTCCGCAGAGGGGTCAATGTACTTCTCAAGCCACCAGGCATCCCAGTCCGTAGCCATCAGACTTTCGGCAAGAGCACGGCCCGTATCCGTCACAATTCTTCTCTCCACAACGTCCATCCACTTAGCAGGTCCTTTACGTCCTGTGTCCGCCAGAGCCTTCAGATCCACAAGAAAGGCAAGCTGATCCGCGTCTCTGGCCAAACGGGCCTCAAGGCTCTTACCTTCGGAAAATTCCCCAAGCAGTGCGGCCATCTCTTCTCCAAAGGGCAAGCCCCGCACCAGATCCCTCACAGCCTTGCTTTCATCCGCACGCACGTAATTCTTCTGAACATAATTCAGATCTCCCATGCGCGCCTCCGGCAGGTCATGAAGCAGACACATGGCCATCAGCTTTTCCCTGTCCACCTCGGGACACATCCGACCCATGACATAGGCAATAAGACTGATCATGAACGAATGTTCCGCTACGGTCTCATTCCCCGATCCCAGGAAGTGATAGCCGGAACGGGGAAGACGCTTCAGCATCAGAGCTTCAAACAACAGGTGAACAATCCGCTGCATCACTTAAAACCTCCCTTTGTGTTTCCCGATGCCGGGACATCCGCCTTGACAAAGGTTCTGTAATCCCGATAAAAATAAATCATTTATTTCATACAATCCATCAGCCACAGGAAAGCCCTGCCATGATCCCACGATCTTTAGTGTACACCATTCTGGCTCTCATCCTGATTTTTCCTTCAAAACCCTTCGCAAATCCGGATGATTCCGGCATTCTCAAACTTGAGGACGGTTTTTACTACATTGTCAAAAAAGGAGATACCCTCTGGGATGTCTCTGCAAAATTTTTCAATACCCCCTGGTACTGGCCCGGCCTCTGGTCAGAAAACGATGTGGCCATCAGCAGCCAGAATCCGCACTGGATCTATCCTGGTCAGAAACTGCGCCTTGCCCTTCGGGAAGAAGCCCCCCTCCCTCTCCTTCCCCCGGCCATCCCTGAGCCCAAGCCCGTTGCCATCGTTGAAGCAACCCCACCGCCGCCTCCCAGCTTCACTTTTTCCCCCATCCATAAAGTGGGCTTTATCACACCCCAGCCCGCAGACCCTTCCGGCCATCTTCTGTCCGCAACGGAGGCCAAAGAGATGATCAGCTCAGGCGACCGGGTCTATATTCAACCCGCCCAAGGCCGCCTTCTGCCCATTGCTGGCCGCTACATCGTGTACGGCAAACCCGAACGGGTCCAGGATCCGGATCACCGCCGCAAAAGCGCAGGGTTTCTGCATCATATCTCCGGCATCATCGAGATAACAGAATATCGCAACGATCTCACCATCGGTAACGTAACCCATGCTTTCCGCCCCATGCAGGCCCGGGACGGGCTTTTTCCCATCCCCCAGCGCAATCCCCAGATCCCCATGCGTCCTCCGGTGAGTGGTCTTGAAGGCAAAATCATCGCAGGCGATCTCGGGCAGGTCATGTTTGCCGAAGGTGACCTCCTCTACATCAACCTCGGCGAAAAAGACGGCGTCCTCCCAGGCCAGGAATATCACCTCATTGAAGAAAAGGAAATCAATCCAACGGGCGCTAAAAAGGACATACGCAAAGACCGCATTCCCTTTGGTGCCATCTTCATCCTGGATGTCCGGGAACAGGCCTCCGCAGCCGTTGTCATTGACTCCAGAAAGGATGCAAGGCTGGGAACCCTGGTGATCAGTCCGCAGCGTTAGTTCACTGAAACACAAACCAGATACGCCCGCATGCTCAACAGCATACAGGCGTATCTGCCCTACCCAAGCATCCCAAACAACACGCGAATATCTCAAAATCAGCAATGCCCATTCACTCATTAAAAATTTGTCATCACTCTGGCCCAATCATTGTTCTATTCATCATGCCCATGAATTTTTTACAAATTTACAAACAGTTATAATATGATGAGCCGGAGTGACTACGTAAAAATCAACCTAAAACATTTCTTCATATTATTGTTGAACGCAGCCGCTTCGCGGCAGAAAAGAGTTAAACAAGGTACACTCCTTCTATTGCAACCCACAGTTGCAGCCTAACAACGCATTGGAGAAGGAGTGCCCCATGAACCAGCAGGAACAGGAGCGATTCGACAGGCTTTACCAGCAGCATCTGAAAACCCTGAAGCTTCAGGGCAAAGCCCAAAAAACCATTGATGCCTATGCCAGAGCCGTCCGCAGGATCAGCAGTCATTTTGACTGTTGTCCGGACAGACTCAGTCCTGGGAATCTGCAGGACTATTTTGCAGATCTGGTAGAAA
>NZ_JAVETM010000089.1:0-6124 GCF_034006065.1 Desulfobotulus sp.
ATCATCTCTCAATCCATAACGTCTTGTCATTGAAGGGTCCTCCCACAGCCCATCAACAGAAAAGCACAAAAACACCTCGTTGTGAATCCGGAAAATTGTCAGCTGCACAATTGATGACACGCCCTAAAATATTCAATGAATCGGCTAAGTATACTTCCCATATTCTAAGGTTTCCCGCCCCTGACAGTCCGGAAAAAAGCCCCCTTTCCCAATTCTTCCTTGACAGGCAACATCCACTCCGGGCAGGCATCCCCAGTCATGGGAGAAGAAAAAATAACCCCCCTCCCTTCCGGTACCCCAGGTAAGGCAATGAAAATCCTGGTCATCCAGCAAAAAAACGTCTTTGCCACACGCGTCCCTGCACAATTCAGGACAGCGTCCCAGAAAGGCAGGCCCAAGAGAAAGGATGGTTTTATGAAATACAAGGAGCGGTATTCCATAGGGGAGGTCAGCAGGATCTGCAACGTATCGAGAAAAACCCTCCGCTATTATGACAAGATCGGCCTCATCGGCCCGGAAAGGGACGATGCCAACAATTACCGATACTACTCCAAAGCCTCCCTGCTGGCCGTTCCTGTCATTAAATATTACAAGCAGATGGGATTCCGGCTGGAGGAAATGCGGTCCTTTATTGAGGGCAGTCCCAACAACGTCTACCGGGCTGTTCAGCAATCCTTCACCACCAAAATCCAGGAGCTGAAAAAAGAACAGGAGGAAATCCGCAGAAAATACATCTCCGTTAAAGACTGGTATGAACTCATCCTTGAGGCGGAAATGGTTCTCGACAACAGAATCAGCGAAGTATCCATCAAGTACGTGGAGGCTGTGGACTGCATCTTCCAGCAGCAGGCCTTTGACAACGACATTGAGGCCGCCATCATCAACATTGAATTCACCAACTTTCTGGACCAGGTGAACAATGAAATCACAGGGCCCGTCATCTTAAACTTTTTCTCCTTCAGGGAACGCATGCAGAACAAGCGCCAGAGCATCCGGATTCTCCAGAAACCCCTTCTGCCCTGCGAAGAAAAGAACAGCACGGTCTTTGGCGGTCAGATGATGGCAGCCTGTTACCACATCGGCTCCCACGAGAGTATTGCCCTCACCTACGAAAAAATCTGTCTCTGGGCCCGCCGCCACGGGTATGTGCTGGCCGAAGACGCTTACGAAAGGTATGTCACGGACTACTGGACAACCCGCAACAGTGAGCAGTTTGTGACAGAAATCCTGATCCGCGCATCCCGCCTGCAAAAAACCTGAAAAAGACCAAGGCCGGAAAGCTTCCTCCTATGGACAAGGTTTTTTTAAAAAAAACTCCCTCCCGGCCATGCCAGGGGCCTTGGCCCGATATTTTCCCACCTTTTCTTTTTACCCATCTGGTGCTATGCAATATCCACATGAAACGAAGTGGATCTTGCTGAACGTACGGCCATACCCCGCATTTCATCCATAAAAAAACAGCGACTCCCCCAACAACCCGAAACGGCCGCATTTTAAAAGGCGCGTTTCAGAATCCGGCAGGTTGTCCATGAAGGCGCTTCACATTCCAAACGGTTTTCAGCCAGCATTCGAAGGCGCTCCCGACCCAGGCCTTGTGCTGCTGCCACGCCCCTCCCACCTGGGCGTTTCTCCTTCCGCCTTTCCCTATGTCAAACCACGGCTTCTTGTGAAAGAAGGAGATGCGGTCTTACTGGGAAGCCCCCTTTTTGAAGACAAGAGAAGGCCTGAGCTGCGCTTTCTTTCTCCGGGAGGAGGCCGTGTTGAAAGCCTCTTCTTCGGCCCCAGGCGCAGCCTCCTTGGCATTGCCATACGCCTTGATCCCAAAGAAGAAAGGGAACGTTTTCCCGTGCTGGACAGCCAGGATCTGGAGGCGATTTCAAGGGAAGATCTCATCCGGCACCTGCTTGTCGGCGGACTCTGGCCCCTGATCCGCTCCCTGCCCTTCCGGGCCATTGCCGACCCCAAAGAGCTTCCCCATACCCTTTACGTCCGCATGGACTCCCACCAGCCCTTTTCCACCCTGCCCGAAGCCTACCTCAGGGGGAACCTTGAGGCCTTCCGCTTTGGCATGCAGGTTCTGAAAAAACTTGCCCCCAACCTTGTGGTGCACACCTGCGGAGAAAAACAGGGCTTTGTCCTCAACGAATGCCAGGGCCTTGTCAATCATACGGTTTTCGGCTGCTACCCGGCCCAGGATGCCGGTGTGCTCCACTATCACTTACGCAAAAAAAAGCCCTCGGGTCCCGCCTGGTTCATGGCCGCAGAAGATGTCCTGCTTGTGGCCCACCTTCTGGAAACGGGCACCTACCCCGGAGACCGCACCTTTGCCCTGGGCGGAGCGGGCTTCAAAACCCCCCTTCATGTGCGTACCCGCTTCGGAGCCCCCGTCCGCCACCTTCTTCAGGGGGGGGAAAGAAAAGAAGGGGATTTCCGCCCCATTGCAGGGGGGCTTTTCACAGGCCGCAACGCAGGCGAAGAGGGCTTCATGTCCATGTATGAGACAGGCCTTGGCCTTGTTCCCGAAGGCAGGGAAAAGGAGTTTTTCGGTTTTCTGCGCTTAGGATTCAAAAAAAACACCGCCTCCCGCACCTTTCTTTCCGCCCTTTCCCCCGGTCCCTTTCCCGTCAGCTGCAACACCCACGGTGAACAGCGGGCCTGCATCAACTGCGGTACCTGCGCACGGCTCTGCCCCGTGGAAATCCTGCCCCAGTTCACCATGAAGGCCCTGCACGCGGATGCCATGGAGGAAGCCCTGGCCCACGGTCTTCTGGACTGTGTGGAATGCGGACTCTGCGCCTATGCCTGTCCTTCCAAGATTGACCTTTCCCGGATCTTCCGGGAGGCGCGGGAAACACTTTACCTGGAACAGCAGAAAGGGGCCTGAGCATGCAGCGCCGGATACGGAAATTTTTTGACACCCACAGGCCGAAATTCGAAAAGGACGGAAGGTTCCACGCCTGGCACGGACTCTTTGAAGCCTTTGAAACCATCTTCTTTCTGCCGGACAGCACCACGGCCAAAGCCCCCCACATCCGGGACAGCCTGGATCTCAAGCGTTTCATGAGCATCGTCATCCTGGCCCTTCTTCCCGTCACCCTTTTTGGCATCTACAACACGGGCTATTACGCGAACCTGGCTGCGGGAACATCCACAGACCTTTTCCCCGCCTTCCTCCGGGGCCTTTTGATCTTCGTGCCTCTCCTTGTGGTGAGTTACGGTGTGGGCTTTTTCTGGGAAGCCCTCTTTGCCGTGCGCCGGGGACACGGCATCAGCGAAGGCTTTCTCGTATCAGGCCTTCTCTACCCCCTCATCCTGCCGCCGGATCTGCCCCTCTGGCAGGCGGCCATCGGCATCAGCTTCGGTGTGGTCATCGGAAAGGAAATCTTCGGCGGCACGGGCCGCAACATCCTCAACCCGGCCCTCACGGCCAGGGCCTTTGTCTTTTTCGCCTATCCGGGCCAGATGTCCGGAGATGCGGTATGGATCTCCGGCGGGGCCACGGATGCGGTTTCCGGAGCCACAGCCCTTGCCATCAGCTCCCAGGCGGAAGCGGGCACCCGGATTCCCGCCCTCCTCGATCAGGCGGGACTGGGCTTCTTTGAGCTTCTTGTGGGACGCACACCGGGCTGCATCGGGGAGACCTCCGCCCTCCTCTGCCTTGTGGGGGCCATCCTCCTGATCCTTACCGGAATCGCCAGCTGGCGCATCATGGTGGGAGGCGTGCTGGGGCTTCTCGCCACAGGGTTTCTCCTTAACCAGCTGGCCTCAGGACGGCTTGAAGCGGCCATGGCCCTTCCCGCCCATTACCATCTTGTCATGGGCGGCTTTGCCTTCGGCATTGTCTTCATGGCCACAGACCCCGTCACCGCACCGGGAACGGAAGCCGCCCGGTGGCTCTATGGTTTTTTCATCGGCGGGCTCACCGTACTCATCCGGGTGTTCAACCCCGCCTATCCCGAAGGTACCATGCTGGCCATTCTCTTCATGAACCTGTTTGCACCGCTTCTGGATCACTTTGTCATCCAGGCCCGGTTGAGAAAGAGGGTTCCCCATGTCTGAGACCCGCTCCATCACCTTCACCTTCTGCCTCTGCCTGGTCTGCAGCCTGCTGCTCACCGCAGCGGCCACAGGACTGAAACCCCGGCAGGAGGCCAATGCCCGGCTGGATCGCCAGAAGAACGTGCTCAAGGCCGCAGGGCTTCTGAGCGAGGGGGAAAAGCTCAAGGCACCGGAACTGGAAGCCCGCTTCCTGCGCCACATCCGCCCGGTTTCGACGGACAGGGAAGGCAGGCCCGCAAGGGAGGATGGGAAAAACACCCTTTCCTTTTACCTGAAAACCGATGGGGAAGGCTCCGGGGTTGAAGGCTATGTCCTTCCCATTGAATCCCGTGGGCTCTGGGGAAAAATCAAGGGTTTCATTGCCCTTGAGGCGGACGGCATCACCGTGTCCGGCTTTACGGTGTACAGCCATCAGGAAACGCCGGGACTTGGCGGAGAAATTGAAAAAAACGCCTTTCAGCAGGGCTTTAAGGGTAAGAAAATCCTGGATGTGGCGGGAACCTTCCGGGGACTTGTCATCGCCAAGGGCAAGGCTTCCGAAGATCCCGAACATGCGGTGGACGGCATTTCCGGGGCCACCCTGACGGGCAGCTACCTTTCCGAAGGACTCATGCAGACCCTGAAAGACTATGAGCCCGTCTCCCGCAGCTTCCGGGCCAAAGAAGGCTCCCGCTATCTTGAGAAGGAGACCCCATGAAACTCAAAAGCAGTCCCTACTACAAGGCCCTCACCGACCCCATCCTGGGCAACAACCCCATCAATATCCAGATGCTCGGAATCTGTTCCGCCCTGGCCGTGACCGTACAGCTCAATACCGCCCTGGTCATGGGTCTTTCCATGACCTTTGTCACGGCCTTTTCAAGCCTCATCGTCTCTTCCTTAAGAAAGTCCATCCCCAGAAACATCCGCATCATTGTGGAGCTTTTTGTCATCGCCACCCTGGTGATTCTCACGGATCAGGTCTTGAAGGCCTTTCTCTACGACATCAGCAAGCAGCTTTCCGTCTTTGTGGGGCTGATCATCACCAACTGTGTCGTCATGGGCCGGGCCGAAACCTATGCCCTGGGCAATCCTCCCCTGCTTTCCTTCTGTGATGGCATCGGCAATGGCATGGGCTATTCCCTGGTGCTTGTGGGCGTTGCCTTTCTGCGGGAGCTTTTCGGCTCCGGCAGCCTCTTCGGTATTCAGGTGATTCCCGAAGCCCTGTACGCCGCAGGCTATGCCAACATGGGCTTCATGCTGCTGGCCCCTGCGGCCTTCATCCTCATCGGGCTTTTTGTCTGGTTCCAGAAAGCCGTACTCCAAGGGAATGGAAAAAGAGGTTTGGAATGACCTGATCCATCCACAAGCCTTACGATCCCGGTGTAGAAGAATAAAGGGAGAACTTTAGAATGCAGAAAGACTATGTACTGCGCTGTCTGGGGGAATTCAAAAATCTCAGGAAGGAAGAGTATCGCATCCTCAGGATGGGAGTTTTCGGCTCCGTTGCCCGAAACGACATCCGGGAAGAAAGTGATATTGATATTGTAGTGGAACTGGAAAGGCCCGATCTTTTTTCACTCATCGGCATCAAACAGGAACTGGAAGCGCATCTGCACAGAAAGGTAGACATCGTCCGTTACAGGCCGGACATGAACGTCTTTCTCAAAACACGCATTGACAGGGAAGCCGTCTATGTATGACCAAAGCCTTGTCCGTGAAATCCTGGTACAGATTCATGGTGCGGGCCAGACCCTGCTGCAACGATTTCAACCGGTAAGAAACGTGAAAGATTTTACAGGTTCTGCTGCGGGAATGGAAAAGCTCGACAGCATATGCATGTTACTGATCGCCATTGGTGAGGCCCTGAAAAACCTTGATAAAGTGACAGGAAAAACACTTTTACAGCACTACCCCGAGGTAGACTGGAAAAAAGCCAAAGCCATGCGGGATATCATAACTCAAGTTTCGGACTTGAGTTATTGAGATAAGATTTGGTCCTTTTGCTTGTCTATATAATCTTGTGGAATAAAGAACAAATTAAGACAGTCAATAAATATCTCTTTTAAAGACTCAATTGCATCAA
>NZ_JAVETM010000037.1:0-36987 GCF_034006065.1 Desulfobotulus sp.
AACTTTTTTGCCAGACTCAAGCAATACCGCGCCATTGCTACTCGATACGATAAGCGGGCCGTCGTTTTTTTGGGTGCCATACACCTGGCAGCTTCCGTCATATGGCTTAACTGATGACACGCCCTAATAAACTTACTCGATATACGAGAAATATTCGTTCTAAATCAAACGATCTTTACCGATTTAGAAC
This sequence comes from Desulfobotulus sp., assembly GCF_034006065.1. Taxonomy (NCBI): domain Bacteria; kingdom Pseudomonadati; phylum Thermodesulfobacteriota; class Desulfobacteria; order Desulfobacterales; family Desulfobacteraceae; genus Desulfobotulus; species Desulfobotulus sp. Next base: position 191 of record NZ_JAVETM010000037.1, read on the forward strand.
GAATTGATCCGTATACAATCGACACCATGGCTTCTGTGCCAGCCTGACCGGTTCATCGGCGTGGGGGCGCCAGGAGTTTTGGGGATCCCCCCTCCCTTAACCAAAAACCCACAAAGCCCATATCCGCTCCTAATGCCAGCCTGCTACCCGTTCAGGGTTTCCGGTATCCTTGTGCATGACGCAGAGGAGAAACAACGGGAACCTCGTCTGAATTCATTCAACGCAAGGAGTGGGCTGTGAAAGGTATGAAAAGATATGCCGCCGTCGCCATGGCAGGACTGATGATGCTGGCGGGAGCCGCAGGATGTGTATCCGATGGCAAGGATGGAAAAAACGGTCAGAATGGTACGCCGGGTACTGAAGGCCCCCAAGGCAGCGATGGGGCAAAGGGCCAGGACGGCAGGGATGGTGCAGGTCAGGTGCTTGCCATGGAGCGCATCGGCCGCACCCAGTCCCAGGGATTCAATGTCAGTGCTGCGGAAATCGTGGCCTTTGACACCGTTCACAAGCGGATTTTTTCCGTGAATGCCCGGACAGGCCGGGTGGATGTCTTTAATGCGGAAACCCTCACCGATACGGCCATTCCTCTGCTCGTCAGTCTGGATCTCGGCGAGATGCTGGTGAATGCCGGAAAAGTTGCCGGTAAAAACCTTGTGGGTGCCGCCAACTCCATCGCCATCCATGGCGATCTTGCCGCTGTGGCGGTGGAAGCCAGCCCCAAAACAAATCCCGGCTGGGTGGTGTTTTTCCATACGGGAAATATGGGCTATCTGGAAGCCGTATCCGTGGGTGCCCAACCCGACATGGTGGCCTTCACGCCCGATGGCAGCCAGGTGCTTTCGGCAAATGAAGGGGAACCCGATGCGGGCTATCAGGTGGATCCGGAAGGCTCCGTCAGCATCATCCGCGTGGCGGATTATTCCGTGACCACCATTGGATTTGAAGATTTCAATGAAGGCGGCCCCCGCCATGGCGAGCTGCCCCTCAAGAAAATGGTGCTGGACGGGTACAGCGCAACCAACCCCGGCAACAGAGCCAGCGTTGCCCAAAGCCTTGAGCCGGAATACATTGCCTTCAATGAAGATGGCAGCCGGGCCTATGTGGCTCTGCAGGAAAACAATGCCATTGCCGTACTGAATCTCACCAACAACCGGGTGGAGAAAATCTGGGGCCTTGGTTTTAAAGATCACAGCATTCCCGGCAATGAACTGGACGCAGGGGATGAGGATGGCGGGGTCAGAATCAAAAACTGGCCGGTAAAGGGCATCTACATGCCGGACTCCATCGCCACCATGACCTTCAACGGAAAAACCTACCTCTTAACGGCCAACGAAGGGGACAGCCGGGAAGATTTTCTCACTGGGATCTCGGATCAGACCTCCTGCGAGGCTTCCGGTTATTATTTCCGCAGCGGTGAATGTCTGGATGAGGTGCGAGTCAAGCACCTTGTCTCCCGTGGAGGCCTGACCCTGGGAGCAGGCCTTGCCGGTCTGGATACGGATGCGAATCTTGGCCGCCTCAAGGCTTCCTACCACACTACCCGCATCCTGAATGGCAACAGCCGAACCAACGGAACGGACAAAACAAAGCCCATCGAAACCGTATATGCCTATGGCGGACGTTCCTTTTCCATCTGGGATGCGGAAACCGGAGAACAGATCTTTGATTCCGGCAACCAGTTTGAGGTGCTGACAGCCCTGCGCTACGGAGAAAAGTTCAACAACAATCACAGTGAGAACAAAGGCGACAGCCGCTCCGACGACAAGGGTCCGGAACCCGAAGCCATTACCGTTGCCACCATCAAGGGGCACACCTATGCCTTTATCGGGCTGGAACGCATGGGCGGCATCATGGTGTATGATGTCAGCAACCCCTATGCCCCCAGCTTTGTTCACTACATCAACAACCGGGATCTTGACGTAGAGCCTGCGGGAGATGCCACAAGCTACACATCCGATGCCGGAGATCTCGGGCCGGAGGGATTTCATTTTGTGGATGAAGCCTCAAGCCCCAGCGGCAGCCCCCTTCTCATCGTGGGCAATGAGGTCAGCGGCACGGTGGGAATCTATGAAATTAGAACCACCCCTCTCAACGCCCGGTAAACGGAAGTATAAAAGCCTGTTTTCAAGACACCCCGCCCCCTGCGGGAGGGAAAGCCCTTTTCCTTCCCGCAGGCCTTTTCTTCTTTCCATCAGTCCTAACGCAAAACGCATTTTTCCATGATCACGGCCTAATCTTTGCCCTGTAGAAGCTTCTGGACACTCCGCCTGACCCCGGTTCGGGGCAAGGGCTTTTTTTTAGCCCTGTCCCGGACTTTTTTCCCTGTGCGGGAAAAAAAGAGACAACCCGGACTCCGGGTTAAGGTGTTGGGGTTCAAGGTGTTCTCAAGACGGATTCCGGTGTTTCTTACCGAAAGGAGGCAGGATGCAGGCCGTTCTCAAGTTTCAGACAAGACCCGTGCCGGAACCGGTGATCCGGGTGCGGGGCCTCGGCAAGGTCTATGCCGGTGGTGTCCGGGCCCTGGATTCCATGGACCTGGATGTGGGGGCTGAAGAATTTATCGCCGTCATCGGATGTTCCGGTGCAGGAAAATCCACCTTCCTGCGCTGCCTGAACCAGCTTGTAACTCCCACGGAAGGGGAGATTGCCCTCATGGGCGAGCCCGTATCCGCCTGCTGCGGCAGATCCCTGCGCCAGGTGCGACGGCGCATGGGCATGATCTTCCAGCAGTTTCATCTGGTGCGCCGCCTTACGGTTCTCGAAAACGTGCTGGTGGGCCGCCTGCGCTTTAACGGCACGCCCCTGCGCCATCTCATGAGCGCTGTCCGAAAATTTCCGGCATCGGAGCGGGAAATCGCCTTTGACTGCCTGCGTCAGGTGGGCATTGCGGAGCTGGCTTTTCAGCGGGCGGACACCCTTTCCGGCGGACAGCAGCAGCGGGTGGCCATTGCCCGCGCCCTGGCCCAGGAGCCGGAAGTCTTCCTTGCGGATGAGCCCATCGCCAGCCTTGACCCCAGAAGTGCCCGCATTGTGATGGATACCCTGCGCCGCATTCAGGAGGAAAAAAAGATCCCTGTCATCGTGAACCTCCATCAGATTTCCGTGGCCAGAGAGTATGCGCACAGGATTGTGGGCATGCGTCAGGGGAAAAAGATCTTTGACGGTACCGTGGAGACCCTGAGTGAAGAGGTTATTTCAAATATTTACGGCCATATGCCCCAGGAACCTTCGCCGGAAACGGACCCCGAATGCGCCTACGCCTGACGGGGTTTTCCATACAGGGCCGGTTTTACCGGCAGAACATTTTCAGAAATCAGGAGGAATTCCATGAAAACCATGCTGCGCGTTCTTCTGACCCTCATGCTTCTTGGGGGGCTTTGTGTTTCCACCGTTTCCGCCGATCCCGGCGCATGGCCCAAAAAAATCCGGGTGGGCCTCATCCCCACCGAAGGCGGAGCCGACATCGTCACCCGCTTTGCTCCCCTCATGCAGCATCTGAAGGTTACCTTAGGCATTGATGTGGAAGCCATCAGTGCTTCGGACTATGCGGGACTTATCACGGCCATGTCCCACAAGAACCTGGATTTTGCCTACTTCGGGCCCAAATCCTATGTGGAAGCCGCAGACCGGGCCGGAGCCGAAGCCCTGGCTCTGGAGCTGAACATGGAAGGAGAAGCCGGATATTACGGCATTGTCATTGTCCGCAAGGATTCTCCTTATAAGAGCATGGAAGACTGCAAGGGTAAGGTTTTTGCCTTCACCGACCCCAACTCCACCTCGGGCTGTCTTGTGCCCAACATCCTCTTTTCACGGGACATGAAAGTAAAACCCGAGCAGTTTTTTAAGGAAATCAAATATTCAGGCTCCCATGGCGCTTCCATCCTTGCCGTGAAAAACGGGGCTCTGGATGTGGCCGCCACCAACAACATCGACCTTGATCGCATGATCGAAAAGGGTCAGGTGTCCATGGACGATTTCCGGGTTCTCTGGACCTCGGAGCTGATCCCAGGCGCGCCCATGGCAGCAAGAAAAGACCTGCCCGAAAGCCTCAAGGCCGCCTTCACCGGAGCCCTGCTCAAATTCAACGCCAACAAAGAAGGCCTGCACAAGCTCCAGAACGGTGGGTACATCCATACGGACGACAGCACCTACGACGTGATCCGCTACATGGATCGTCTGAAAAAAGAACTGGCCAAAGGGTAAAACATCAATTGGCCGGTGTTTTGACGACACCGGCCCTGCCTTACGGCCTGTTTTTTCCATGAAAGGAGATCGTTTTGGCCCAGCCCCTCACCCTGGAACAACTCACCCCCCGCGTCCCTTTTGCCCAAAAGGCCCTTTCCTCAAGCATCTGGACCCTGCTTGCCGTGGTGCTGGTGGCCTCCTGGATCTGGACGGGCATCCAGCCCGGCCTTCTCATCGAAAAAAGGGAAAACGCCTATACCTATCTTTTTGGGCGGAACCTCACCGTTTCTGAAATGGAGGATGCGCGGCAGCGGGCGGAACGCTTTCCCGCCCTCATGGCCTATGAGGAAGCCATGAACGAAATGCGGCAGAAGGCGGCTTCCGGCCACACCTTCCGCTCTTCCCTGGAGATGCAGCAGGAGGCCCGGAAGCTTTCCGAAGAACGCCTTGCCCGGATGCCGGAAGCAGAAATAAGACGCATTGCGGAAGAGGAATTTACCCGCCTCACTTCGGGCAGACGGGGGGGCTTTTTTCCTCCGGAAACCTCGCCCGTGGCCGTAAAGGGCTATCTGAAAGCCCTCACAGAAACCGTGGCCATCGCCATCTGGGGCAGTCTCTTTGCCGTGCTGGCCTCCATCCCGGCCAGTATCCTCGCCGCCGCCAACACCCTGGAAATCCTCGTTCCCGGAGAATCCGCCTTCCGCAAAAGCCTGCGCCACAGCCTGCGGTTTTCCGTGCGCCGCCTGCTGGACTTCTGCCGGGGTTTTAACGAATTCGTCATGGCCCTCATCTTTGTGGCCGTGATCGGTCTTGGACCCTTTGCCGGGGTCATGGCTCTGGCCATCCACACCTTCGGCAACCTTGGAAAAATCATCAGCGAAGGCATCGAGGCCATCGAGCCGGGACAGGTGGAAGCGGTGAACGCCTGCGGGGCAAGCCCCCTTCAGGTGGTGAGCTTCGGTGTTTTACCGCAGGTCATGCCCCTCATTGTGAGTTACAGCCTGCTCCGTTTTGAATCCAACGTGCGCAGCGCCACCATCCTTGGTTTTGTGGGGGCAGGCGGCATCGGTTTTCTCATGTACGACAAGATCAACGGCTACCTTTACAGGGAAGTCTGCACCATGATGATCCTTGTCATTCTCAGCGTTATTCTCATTGATGCCCTCTGCACCCGCCTGCGGCGGCGTTTCATCTGAAAAGGGAGTCTTATGCAGAACCTGCAAACCGTCCGGCAGCACAGCCACGGCATCCTGGCCAGAGCCGAAGAGATTCAGGCCAGGCCCCTCTGGGAAGCCCTGGCCCCGGAACTTCCCGCCTACACCCGGCTCCGGGGGCCAGAGCCGGGCCTGATCATGGTACAGGGCCGCATCGCAGGGGATGGCAGCCCCTTTGCTCTGGGAGAAGCCACCGTAACCCGCTGCACCATTCAGCTCTCCTCCGGTGTCCGGGGAACGGGCCATGTGCTGGGACGAAGCGCCTTTCTTGCGGAAATCACCGCCGTGGCCGATGCCCTGGTGCAGGAGGAAAGCATGCGGCATCTGGTGGAAGAAGGGCTGCTCCAGCCCCTTCTTGCCCTGCAAAAAAAGAAAGCCCGGCTGCGGGATGCCGAAACAGCGGCCACCCGCGTGGATTTTTTCACTCTGGTCAGGGGAGACTGACATGCCCGCTCTGTCCGAATCTTTTCAAAGCCTTCTTCCGGGATTTGAAGATCCCGTCCATGATGCCCAGGCCGTGTTCCGCAAAACCCTTGAGGCCATGAGTCGTCCGGGCCGCATCGTGGACCTGAACCTGCCCCTCAGAAGCCCGGATGCCGTGCATCCGGCCTTTGCCTGCCTCTGCCTCACCCTTTTTGATGCAGACACCCCGGTCTGGCTGGACCGGGATCTGCCCCGCTTCAGGGAATGGCTTTCCTTTCATACGGGCTGCCCCCTGACCCCCCATCCGGAAGAAGCGGCCTTTGCTCTGGTGACGGAGGGCCGGGCCGAACTGCCCTGGGAGGCTTTTCCGAGGGGAAGCCATGAACGGCCGGAAATCTCCGCTACCCTGCTCATTCAGGTGGAAAGCTTTGACAAAGGAACAGAGCTGAAACTTTCCGGGCCCGGCATCCGCAATGTGGAAAAGGTTCAGGTCAAAGGACTTTCCTCCTCCTTTTTCCAGCACAGAAACGCCTGCGCCCTCCTTTTTCCCATGGGGATTGACTGCTTTTTTGTCTCCGGCACCCGTCTTATGGGTCTGCCCCGCACCACAGGGATGGAGGTGAGTTCATGTATGTCGCGGTAAAGGGCGGAGAGCGGGCCATTGACAACAGCCATGCCCTGCTGGCGGAAAAAAGACGGGGCAGACAGGATGTGCCCGAGCTGGAGGTGGATCAGATCCGGGAACAGCTGGGCCTGTCCGTGGATCGGGTCATGGCCGAAGGCGGACTCTATGATCCGGAGCTGGCGGCCATCGCCATCAAACAGGCCAGGGGCGATCTGGTGGAGGCGGCCTTTCTCATCCGCGCCTTCCGCACCACCCTGAGGCGCTTTGGCCTGAGCCTTCCCGCAGAAACCGGCACCATGGCTGTGGAAAGGCGGATTTCCGCCATCTACAAGGACATTCCCGGCGGTCAGGTGCTGGGTCCCACCTGTGACTACACCCACAGGCTTCTGGATTTCTCCCTTCTGGAAAAGGCCCGCCCCGATGCCGGGCGCTCCATTTCCGGAGAGGCGTCTTACGAGGATTCTTCCGGAGATCTTTCCGCCATGACACGGGTGGCGGATCTGCTGCGGGCCGAAGGGCTTTTGCGGGAAGAGGCACTCTCCCCTGCCCCTTCCGGATCCAGAGTCTCCGCTGACCTCACCCGCGAACCCCTGCGCCTTCCCGCAGACCGGAATCTGAGGCTTCAGGCTCTGGCCCGTTCCGATGAGGGCTTTCTTCTCTCCATGGGCTATTCCTTTCAGCGGGGCTATGGGGGCGACCGCCATCCCTTTGCTGCGGAAATCCGCACAGGCGGGGTCGCCGTGGAATTTCTTCCCGAAGAACTGGGCTTTCCCGTGGTGATCGGAGAACTTCCCCTCACCGAATGCCTGATGACGGCGGCGGAAAACGGCGGAGAAGAAAGACCCGGCCTTGTGCCCGGATACGGCCTTTCCTTCGGAGGCAACGAGCGCAAGGCCATGAGCATGGCCCTTGTGGATCTGGCCCTCTGCGATGCGGAACGCAAAGGCCGGGTGGAAGCCCCTGTGCAGGATCAGGAATTTGTTCTGCTCCACGGAGACAATGTGGAGGCCTCCGGCTTCACCTCCCACCTCAAACTCCCCCATTACGTGGATTTTCAGAGCGAAGTGCTGGAGCTGAAAAAACGGCAGCAGCACTGGGACGGAATGCGGGAAGAAAAAGAAAGCCGGAGCAGAAAGGAAAGCGCATGATACCGGGCTACAATTTCGCCTATCTGGATGAGGAAACCAAACGCATGATCCGCCGCGCCCTTCTCAAGGCCGTGGCCATTCCGGGCTATCAGGTTCCCTTTGCCAGCCGGGAGATGCCCCTTCCCTACGGCTGGGGTACGGGGGGCATCCAGCTCACGGCAAGCCTTCTCGGCAAAGAAGATGTGCTGAAGGTCATGGATCAGGGAGCGGACGACACCACCAACGCCGTGAGCATCCGCCGCTTCTTTGAAAAAACCGCAGGCGTGGCCACCACAACGGAGACGGAAAGGGCCAGCCTCATCCAGACCCGGCACCGCATTCCCGAAACCCCGCTCCGGGAAGACCAGATTCTCGTTTATCAGGTGCCCATTCCCGAACCCCTGCGCTTCATCGAGGCCAGCGAGCTCAGAACACGCAAGCTCCACGCTCTGAAAAGCTACGGGATTCTCTATGTGAAGCTTTATGAGGACATCGCCCGCCATGGCCGCATTGCCACCGCCTTCGACTACCCCGTGAAGGTGAATGGCCGCTACATGATGAGCCCTTCGCCCATCCCCAAGTACGACAACCCAAAGTGTGACCTCATGCCCGCCCTTCAGCTTTTCGGAGCCGGAAGGGAAAAACGCATCTACGCCGTGCCGCCCTATACCCGGGTTATCAGCCTTGATTTCGAGGATCATCCCTTTTCCGTGGAAAAAACAGGACGGGCCTGCGCCCTCTGCGGCTCAAAAGACAGCTATCTGGATGAGATTGTGGTGGATGATGCAGGGGGAAGGCTTTTCACCTGCTCGGATACGGATTTTTGTGAAAAACGGCGCAGGGCGCGGGAGGCGGCATGATGTTTTTTGGCAATGAACAGGCCTTTCCGGAACGCCCTGCGATTTTAAAGGATCAGCCCATCCTGAAAGTTTTGGGCCTCAGCCGCTTTTACGGACCCCTTACGGGCTGTGCGGACATTGATTTTTCCCTCTGGCCCGGTGAGGTGCTGGGGGTGGTGGGCGAATCCGGTTCCGGAAAATCCACCCTCCTCGCCTGCCTTGCGGGCTTTTCGCCCTTAAGCCGGGGAGAAATCCATTATACGGGCCAAAACGGCACCATCCGTCTCGACAGGGCGGACGAGGCCCTCAGGGAAAAACTCATCACCACGGAAATGGGCATGGTTTTCCAGAATCCCGCAGACGGCCTGCGCATGGGCATTTCCGCAGGGGGCAACATCGGAGAAAGGCTCATGGCATCGGGCTGGCGCCATTACGGCAGGATCCGGAGCCTTGCCGAAGAATGGCTGGACAGGATGGAAATCGGCGCAGACCGCATTGACGATCTGCCCGCCCACTTTTCCGGAGGGATGCGCCAGAGGCTTCAGATTGCAAGAAACCTCGTTTCCCGACCCCGCCTCCTGTTCATGGATGAGCCCACGGCCGGGCTGGATGTTTCCGTGCAGGCAAGGCTTCTCGACATCCTGCGCAGGCTTGTGGCCGAGCTGGGCCTTTCCGTGGTCATGGTCACCCATGATCTGGCCGTGGCCCGCCTCCTCTGCCACAGGCTCATGGTCATGAAGGAGGGCCGGGTGGTGGAAGAAGGACTGACGGATCAGCTTCTTGATGATCCCCACCATCCCTATACCCAGCTTCTCGTGTCTTCGGTGCTGCAAACCTGAAAAAAGGATTTTTATGCGAAAAAAAGGGGATGTTCCCTTACTGAAAAGTATTTTTGTACGGATTATCGGCATTGTTCTGGTGCTGACCACACTGATCCTCATCTCCATGGGGGCATGGCAGTACCTCGAAGCCAGAAATAATCTGGAAAAATCTTTGAATGTGGATGCGGATCTGGCCATCCAGAGGATGGCTCTGGCCCTGCAGGAGCCCCTTTATAATTTCGACATGAATCAGGCGGAATCCATATCCCGCTCAGAGATGCAGGATCACCGCCTGCTGGCTCTGGCTCTTTCCGATCCGGAAAACAAAAAACAGATCCTGCTTTTGGGAAGGGGCCCTTCAGGGAAAACCGAAAAAATTCAGACCCTCCCGGAAACACGTCAATTTCAGCGGCAGGAACCCATCCGAAAGGGAGAGGATACGGTAGGTCATCTCCTCATCCTCATGGACCCTGACTTTTTTCAGGAAAACCTCCAGAAGATCCTGATCAATACGGCTGCAACCATTTTTTTTCTGAACCTGTTTCTTCTGATCCTGATGCTCTTCAGCCTGAGGATAATGGTATTCAGGCCTCTGGGCCAGATGATTCATGCCATCCGGGAACTGGCGGAGGGCGAAGGCGATCTGACCCAGCGCATTGCCGAGGGCAAGGGTAATGAATTCAGCCAGGCGGCACACTGGCTCAACCGGTTCATTTCCCAGCTCCACGACATCATGGCCCATATCCGGAACAATGGCGAAAAACTGAGTGTCTCCGCCACAGGTCTTCTGAAGATTTCAGAAAAAATGACAGCGGATGCCGCAATTTCTGCGGAACGTGCGGCCTCTGTTGCAAAGGCCGCAAAGGAAATGGGCAGCCGTGTGGACAGCATCACATCTGCCATGGAAGAAGCCGCTACCAATACGTCCATGGTAGCGGCTGCCGCCGAAGAGATGACCTCCACCATTGATGAAATTGCCCAAAATGCGGAAAGCGCACGCAGTGCCACACAAAATGCCGTGGATCGGTCCGAAGGTGCTTCTGAAAAAATGAAAGAGCTTGGCAGGATTGCCCTTAAAATCGGTCAGGTAACGGATTCCATTACAGAAATTTCTGCACAGACCAATCTTCTGGCCCTCAATGCAACCATTGAAGCGGCCCGCGCCGGAGAAGCCGGAAAAGGCTTTGCCGTTGTGGCGTCTGAAATCAAAACACTGGCGACACAGACAACCACAGCCACCGGCAATATCCGCAACATCATCGATGCCGCACAATCGCTCATCCATGAAGCCACAGGAGAAGTGCTTGATGTCAGTCAGGCCATACAGGCCACCAGTAACATTGTCACGGTCATCGCCACAGCCGTTGAGGAACAGTCTTCCGCCACACGGGAAATCTCCGGCAATGTTCTTCAGGCGGCACACGGCATTCAGGAAGTGAATGAAAGCATGATCACCATGGGTGAACTGGTGCAGAGCATCCGGAAAGAGATTGAAGGCGTCAATCAGATTAATGGAGAGATGAACGCCACCAGCGGCAAGGTCAATGAAAGGGCGCGGGACGTTGCTTCCATGTCTGAAAACCTTCAGCAGCTTATCCAGCGATTTGTACTGTAAAAATCACACAAGGCCACAGACCCGAAAGGATGCGCTCCATGAAAACGTTCATCAAAATTCTTTTTGTCCTTATGGCTTCGGTCAGTTTTACCCTGACCGCATCCGGAGAAACCCTCAAAGGAGCTTCCCTGAACTGGGAACCCTATATCGGTACTGAAATGCCACGGGAAGGTTATGTGGCAGAAGTGGTACGGGAAGCCCTTTCTGCGGAAGGCTACAATCTGGAAATACAGTATATGCCCTGGGCACGGGTTGTGGCCATGTCCAAGGCCGGTCAGTTTGACCTTTATTTCCCGGAATATTACGCGGAAGAACTAAAACAGGATTTTTTCGTATCCGACCCCTTTCCTGGCGGCCCTCTGGTCTTTTTCCAGAAGAAAGGTGCCAACATCACCTACACAAAACTTCAGGATCTGAGATCCTATACCATTGGTGTGGTGCGGGGGTATGTCAATACACCGGAATTTGACAGTGCGGATTATCTCAAGAAGGAAGAAGTGACGGAAGACCTTCACAATTTCCTTAAGCTCCAGGCAGGCAGGGTAGATCTCGTGGTGGCGGACAAATATGTGGGCCTGCATCTCCTCCGCAGCCAGACAACAGACAGATCCCATGAGGTGGAGATTATTGAACCGCCCCTTATTGTACACGATCTTTTTGTCTGCTTTCCCAAAAACACCAAGGATGCTGAAAAAAGAATGCAGGCTTTCAACAAGGGCTTGAAACAGCTTAAGGATTCCGGTCGTCTTCAGAAAATCATGGAGAGTCAGGGATTCTGATCCTTCACTTGTAACTGTTTGGATGTAGATCTCTTGCTTAAAGAGTCATCAAAAAACGGGCTGCGGTTTCATGACAACTTGAAAAACATCCGCCGTACTCTGCATTTAAGGGTACGGTCGCCTCATCAGGGAAGGAGTATGAACATGAAAGATTGGCAGGTACGTCTTTGCGATGTGTCCAAATCCTTTGTGCTGCACACCCAGGGAAGCGTACGCATTCCCGTGCTGGACGATTTTTGCATGGATCTTTTTCCCGGAGAGTGCCTGGCCCTCACAGGCCGCTCCGGTGCGGGAAAAAGTACGGTGCTGCGGCTTCTTTACGGCAACTACCGTTGTGAGGCCGGTCAGATTCTCGTCCGGCACAGGGGGGAAGAGGTGGATATGACCCGGATTTCCGAACACGAGATCATGGCTGTACGCAGGGAAACCATCGGGTATGTGAGCCAGTTTCTCCGGGTGATTCCCAGAATCCCGGCCCTGGATCTGATCATGGAACCCATGCTGCGGCGGGGAGCGGATGAAAAGAAGGCGCGGGAAAAGGCTGCAATTCTTCTGGATCGTTTAAGCATACCCGAGCGGCTTTGGGGCCTTTCACCCACCACCTTTTCCGGCGGCGAGCAACAGCGCGTCAATCTGGCCCGAAGCTTTGCCGTACCCTGGCCCGTGATGATTCTGGATGAACCCACGGCCTCCCTGGATGCAAAAAACCGTGTCACCGTCCGGGAACTCATTGGTGAAGCAAAAGCTTCGGGCACGGCCATCATCGGCATCTTCCATGACGAGGCCGACCGCCAGAGTGTGGTCACCCGCACCCTGGAAATGGCCCATCCCGTGGAGCCGGGACATTATGCCGCATAAAACAGAAGCGTATAAGGATAGACCGTATCCGGAAGAATCCCAGGGGAGGGGCCGCCTCATCCTCATGACGGGAAATGCGGGCAGCGGCAAGGACACGGTGATGCAGACCTTAAAAGAAATCTGGCCCGCATCCCTGGGCAGGCTCTCTACGGTGAGACGCTGGATCACCCGACCTTCCCATGCCTCCGAACCCTTCATCTCCGTGGCGGAATCCCGCTTTTTCCATCTGGAGGCCAGGGGAGCTTTCTGGATCTTCTGGCGATCCCACGGCCTGTATTACGGGGTTCCCCGCAAGGTAAAAACCTGGCTGGACAGGGGCGATACCGTGATCCTCAACGTCAGCCGGGATATGGTGGAAACCCTGCGGCTCCGATGGCAGCCCACTCTGGTGGTCTTTCTCTGGACTCCCCTTGAGGTGAGCCTTGAACGCATGGCCCGCCGGGGCCGCGAAAAACCGGATACGGAAGCCTATCGCAACCGCATCCTCCGGGCGGAAAGCCTGCCCGTGTTCGCAGAAGCGGATCTTCTTCTGGACAATACGGGGCCAGCCCTTGAAACGGCGGCCCTTCTGCTGCGCCATATCAGAGGCAGGGAATACGCATGGGAAAGGAAAGAAGGGGCATGAGCAAGACTGTCTGTCTGTACGGAGGCCCGCTCTTTGACGGGCAGGTGCTGCATTCCGATGCGGCCATTGTCTTTGACGGAGAAGGTATCCTTGAAATTGTGAGTGGCAGGAGAAAACCCGCTGCGGATCTGCATGTGGATGTGGAAGGGGCCTTCATTCTTCCGGGTCTTGTGGATCTGCATTCCGATGCCGTGGAAAAGTGTGTGGAAATGCGGCCCGGTGTTTTTTTTGACACGGATTTTGCCATCCTGAATCTGGATCGCAGGCTTGCGGCCTGCGGCATCACCACCTTCTGCCATGCCTTGAGTTTCGGGCAGGAGGAGGCCGGACTCCGGGCCAGTGAGGCGGCCCTGGAACTGGTGGATCGCATCCGCCATTTCGCCGCATCGGAAGAGGCTTCCCTGCGGCACAAAATCCATGGTCGCTACGAGGTGGGCACACCGGATGCCGGAAAAACCCTCAGCCATCTTCTGGAAGCAGGATTTCTCGACATGGTCTCCGTGATGGATCACACGCCGGGGCAGGGACAGTTCCGCACCTTTGAATCCTACAGGGACTATTACACCCGCAGCCACGGGGTGAGTGAAGAGGAGCTTTTTGAGGTGGCCCGCCGGAAAAACGACCTGCGGGATGCGGGATGGGAAACCATGGGACGGATGGCACAGCAGATCCGCTCCTTACAGATTCCCTTCATGAGCCATGATGACGACACAAAAGAAAAAATCCGGCTCATTGCGGCACTCGGGGTCAGTGCCAGCGAATTTCCCGTTTCCATGGAAGCGGCCATGGCCGCACGGGAAGAAGGCATGAAGGTCTTCATGGGAGCGCCCAACCTCTTCCGGGGCAAATCCAGCAGCGGACAGCTGGCAGCGGCGGACACCGTGGTCGCAGGACTCTGCGACGGTCTCATCAGCGACTATTATCCCGAATGCCTGCTCCAGACCCCCTTTGCGGCCCACAAAAAGCTGGGCATTCCCCTGGAAAGGGCCTTCGGTCTGGTCACTTCCGGGCCGGGCTCCTTTCTCGATCCGGAAGGAAGAACGGGGCAGCTCCGGCCGGACGGGCCTGCGGATCTCGTGGTGGTGAAAACGGGCTGCCTTGCCCGTGTGCGGGAAACCTGGGTGGCGGGACGGCGGGTGTACCGGGCGGGGTGAGGATCCAGACATTCAAAAAACGCCTTTTTTTCGATTTCCGCATGCCGACTCCATCTTTCCGTTCAAGGTCTTAAGATGGATCGGCCCCGTATTCCCAGGCATTTCATTCTCAAAATCCGAAAAATTCACAGCATATCAAAAACCTTCCAGGCCAGCCGCGTTCAGCCCCCCGGCGTACGCGAAGGCTCAGACCTTCAGATCCAGATGGTGCACCCTGCCCACCTTCCCCGTTTCACTCAGAACAAGTCCTGTACTCTGGATGCGCCCTCCCTTTTCCCCTCCCACATCCATGGGAGTGGCCACACGGGCAAGGCCGATGGCGCCAATGCCCATTTCCGCAAGGGAGCGGCCTGCACCTGCTGTCCCATCTTCGGGATGCCAGATCCGGAGCTTTGAAAACACCGAATCACCGGAATCGATCCATCCATTGCCATCGCTGTCATAGGCGGCCAGATCCGCAAAACCGTCACCGGATTGGGTTCCGAACAGCTCTTTACCATTATCCACACGGCCGTTACCATTGCCGTCCAGAAATAAAAAACCCGCGCCCCTGGAGGGCATACCCAGGGATTCCTCCTGCCCATTCCCCGTGAGATCAAAGGTAAAACGGGCATTGCCCATGGTCACCGGGCCGTCCATGGAAATCACAAGAGGATCCACAAGGTTCACATCCCTTGCCATGAAGCTCTCTTCCTTTCTGGACTGCATCTGCATCACAGAAAAGGTCAGGGTCCGGCCATCTGCGGTCACCACCTCTCCCTGGGCCATGAAAAGGCTTTCCTGGCTCGTGCGGGTGTGTACCACTTCCTCAATGCGAAAGGCCGATCCCTGGCCTCCGGAAAGGATGTCTTTGGGAAACTCCGGCACAGGTTCAGGCCGGAAAAAAGGAGTCTCCGCTTTTTTTCCGGTGAGGGCTTCAAGAATCAGCTGCACAAGGCGCTTGCTGGTCTCAAGATCAATGTGTTTCAGCCCCCGGTCACTGACCCCTGCACTCTTCAGAAGGGAAATGCTTCCACCCAGGCCCTTTCCGGGACGTTCTTCCTGTTTCAGAGGATTTTCCACCACCATGCGCAGACTGCGCTGGGTCTGCACCTCCTGCCGGGAGATGCCCACCATCTGAAGGGATGAGGATACAATCTGCATGGCTGCCTCCTTTCAAGGTCCACAGGTTCATGTCTTTTTCTATCGGATCTCCCCTTGAAAAACTGAACCCTCCTTTCTCAAAAAGTTTTTTTCACCATTCAAAGAAGAGACGGTCGGATCAGCCGATTTTTCCGGCATGCCATCCCGATTGACAAAAAAAATCCTTACTGCATGATTGGAGCAGGCCTTGGGCCTGTCCCGGAGCCACAGCAAGGCCAGGCAGAACCAAAAAGGCAGGGGGCAGGAACTCTGGATCCTGGTTGGATCTTCCCCACAATCCGAAAGTCTTTTTTCTCACCCCGCAATCAGGCTTGAATCCAAAGTCCCTGAAATGTTATGAGGGAACGTTGTGGCATCCTCTGGGGATTTTCTCTGGCAGGAAAAAAACAAATGCGGAGCATCTATGGAATCCAGAATTCACTACGTGGCCTCAGGGCAGTTTCTTGTTGCTGCGGACCAACAGCCCCTGATCCTCAAGGCGCTCCTGGGCACCTGCGTCGGTGTCGCCATCCATGATCCTGTGGCCGGTGTGGGGGGGCTTGTGCATATCCTGCTTCCGGACCCTGTTTCCGGATCTCAGGGGAACCATCCTGGCAAATATGCCAGTACAGGCATACCCGCCTTTCTGAAAGCCCTCATTGAAAAGGGTGCCCATCCGGACAATATGCGCGCCACCATAGCGGGTGGCGCGCTTGTGGGGCCTGTGAGCGAGCAGGACATGGCCTTAGACATCGGAGGTCGCACCGCAGAACGGGTGCATCAGCTGCTTAAACGCTATCAGGTTTCCATTGCAGCTTCGGAAACCGGCGGTTTTTTCACCTGCACGCTCGAGATCGACCTGAACACCGGCAAAAGCCGCATTCATCCCTCAGGCCTGCTGCGGGATCCGGAGGAAGCCTTTCATTACGCCCCCCCTTCAGCAGATGCCATTGCCGCCAGTGTGAAAGCCCTCAAACCCATTCCCCAGGTGGCTCTCAAGATTCTGCGCATGGTCACCTCCGAGGACGCCGACTTCAGGGAAATTGCCCATGAAGTGCGCCGGGATCAGGTGATCACAGCGCAGACCCTGCGCATGTGCAACGCCGCCCTCTACGCCAGCCGCAACCAGGTGGCTTCCATTGACGACGCCCTCATTCTCCTTGGGCAGGAAACCCTTGTCAAATCCATCATTTCCGCGGCACTGAAGGATTTTTACAGACAAAGCGACTCCGTTTATTCCCTGTGCAAGGGAGGCCTTTTTCACCACGCCATCGGCACAGCCCTTGTGGCCGAGCGGCTCGTCGCTCACACGGGCATTGCCCATCCGGCCACAGCCTACACCGCAGGCCTGCTCCACGATATCGGCATGGTGGTCCTGGATCAGCACATCACCTCCGCATGTCCGCTTTTTTACAGGGGCATGAAGCAGGAAAAACATCGTATTCTGGAAGTGGAACGCCGCATTCTCGGTGTGGATCACTGTGAGGTGGGGGCCAAGCTGGGAATCAAATGGGCCTTCCCCGAAAACCTGATTGAGGCCATCCGCCATCATCATCATCCGGAAAACAGCAAAGACCAGGACAAGCTGGCCTATATTGTTCACATTGCCGATCTCATCATGGCCCGTTTTCAGTCCGGCGTATTCCCCGAATCCAGTAAAGGCAGCCTCATTGAGAGACTGGCTGAGATCGGCATGAGACCCCAGGATCTTGAAAGCTTCATTGATACCCTGCCCATGGATGTCTTCAGCATGCAGCCAGAAAGCGTCCTTTACCAGAAACCAGGCCTTGCCCGATAAAGACCTGTACGAGAAGGCTTTAAAAAACATATGACCGTCGCCATCCAGACACTGCTGCGAACCCTTCCGGGAGTGGACACCCTTCTGCTGGAACTGGATTCCCATGAAACCTTTGCCCGCATTCCCCACAGCCTCAAAACCCGCATCATACGCGGAGTGCTGGAAGAGCAACGCAGAGCCATCCTTGACGGCCAGATTCAGGCGATCGAGACTGCTGGCAGCACCGCAACCCTCATGAACCGGATTCGCCAACAGCTTGAGACCGCACTCACCCCTCACCTCAGAAGGGTAATCAATGCCACAGGCGTTGTGGTGCACACCAACCTGGGGAGATCCCTGCTTCCCCGTCAGGCCATTGAACACATCCTCACCGTTGCTGACCAGTACAGCAACCTTGAATTCAACCTTGAAAGTGGCAGACGGGGCCTGCGCTATACGGCGGTTTCCTCCCTGCTCACGGAAATCACCGGCGCAGAAGCCGCCATGGTGGTGAACAACAATGCCGCAGCTGTTCTCCTCTGCCTCGACACCCTGGCCCGTGGAAAAGAAGCCATTGTTTCCCGTGGAGAGCTGGTGGAAATCGGGGGGTCCTTTCGCATTCCGGATGTGATGACCAAAAGCGGGGCCATCCTGAAAGAAGTGGGAACCACCAACCGCACCCACCTCAGGGATTATGCCCAGGCTATCACGGAAAATACCGGCCTTCTCCTTAAAGTCCATACCAGCAATTTTCAGATTCTGGGTTTTACATCCAGCGTTCCCATGGCAGAACTTTCCGCCTTGGGCCGCCAGCATGGCATCCCTGTCATGGACGACCTTGGCTCCGGCACCTTTATGGATTTTTCACCCTACGGCCTTGCCAAGGAACCCACGGTGCAGGAATCCCTCCAGGCAGGAGCAGACCTTGTCACCTTCAGCGGAGACAAACTCCTCGGCGGTCCCCAGGCGGGTATCATTGTCGGAAAAAAATCCTGGATCGAGGCCATACGCGCCAATCCCCTCACCCGTGCATTGCGCATCGACAAACTCACCCTGGCGGCCCTGGAGGGTACGCTGAGGCTTTATCGGGATCCCCGTGAAGCCCTTCTTGCCATCCCCACCCTGCGCATGCTCACCCTTTCCGAAAATATCTGTATCCGGAGGGCCCACACCCTTCAGGAACAACTGCTCCAACTGGACCTGCCTGGTATGGAAATTACCGTACGCCCCAGCACAGCCAGGGCCGGAGGCGGTGCTCTGCCCACCCAGGATCTTCCCAGCCGCTGCCTGTGCATCCGCAGTAGCGCCTGCTCCGCCGCAGCCCTGGAGCGCAGGCTCCGGGCCGCCAATCCTCCCATCATCGGTCGTGTGGAAGAAAACCTTTTCATCATGGATGTCCGCACCCTTCAGGATGGAGAACCCGAAACCATCGTCCGCACCTTTGCCACCCTTTTCAGTGCAAAATCCCCGGACCCCCAACCCGAAAAGGAAAGCCCATGAAGGCCCATGCCCTGCATCAGGAAACTTCAGATCCTTTTCTCCGGACCAACGGAACCCCAGGCCCTGGACCCTGTTCCCGGCCTCAGCCTGCGCCTGTGCCTCCGGAGCCCGTGCGCTTTTCCCCTCCCCAGACCCTCATTCCCCATTTCACAGGGCCCGCTTCCCCCCCCTTCGCCCTGCTCGCCCTGCGCCCTACACCGGACGCTCCGAAAAACACCGAGGCCCTTCTTCCCGCCCTTGCAGCCCTTCAGCACACGCATGGAGAAAAACTGCATATGGCCCAGGAAAATGACCTCTTTTTTCTGCTGCTTCTGGAAAACCCTGGGGATGAACCCCAGGAGATACTTGCCAGCCTGAAAAAACAAAGCCAGGGTATTTCCCTCAACATCGGGATTTACACCCATCCTCTGCCCGGCTTTTCTCCGGAACAGGCCCTGGATCAGGCACGCAAGGCGCTCACCCACAGCCATCTGCTGGGACCAGGGGCCACCACTTTTTTTGACGCTGTCAGCCTGAACATCTCCGGAGACGAGGCTTATCAGGAAGGCCGCATCGCCGAAGCCATCGCCGAATACGAGGCCGCCCTCATCCTGGATCCCCTTAACGCCAATGTCCTCAACAGCCTTGGGGTGTGCTTTGCCGTACTTCAGGACTTTGACAAAGCCCTGGAGGCCTTTGACCGCAGCCATGCGGCCGCCCCCCAGGAGGCCATGGCCGTCTATAACCAGGGACTGCTCCACGAGATGCAGGGGGCAAAGGAGAAGGCCTGCATTTTTTTTGAAAAGGCCTTACATCTCAATCCCTTGAGCTTTGAAAGCGCCTTTCACTTGGGGAGGATGCACATGGCCCTGGGAAAACAGGATCTTGCCCTGCCCTGCCTTGAAAAGGCCTGCGCCCTGAGACCGGAAAACGGGCCCGCCCTCGGCCTTCTTGCCCAAGCCTGCCTTGACGCCGGAGATCTTCCCAGAGCCTTTGCCTTCTTCCGCCAGGCCCTGCGCCGCATGCCACGGGATCCAGCCGTGCTCTCCGGGCTGGGCGCCTGCTTTGATCAAAAGGGAGAAAATCCGGACATTGCCGCCACCTTCTGCGAAGAAGCCCTGACCCTGGAACCCGGACGCGCCCTCTTTGCCCTTCGCCTGGCCCGTATCCGTATGCGGCAAGGCCGTTTTGAGGAGGCCGGGACACTTTTCATGCAGGCACAGGAAGGCGGCGAAACACTGACAGAAAAAGATCGGCTTGCCCTGGAAAGCGTCCTGCCACAGGCCCTGGACGCCTGATCCCGGATTCGGGGCCTGCCCGGATGCTTTTCATATTTTTCAGAAATCCCCCGTAGGCGGGTTTCTGCATCATCAAACCCGTGCAGAGTTCTGATTTTCTGTACCGCTTTTACAAATAAAGAAAGGGAAACCCTCATGCCCATTTATGAATACCACTGCCAGTCCTGCGGAAAAAATTTCGAATCCCTGGTGATGAAAAAAGACGAAATTCCCGGCTGTCCCCACTGCAATGGGGAACAGGTTCAGCGCCTCATGTCCGCCTGCGGCTTTATCAGTAAAGGGAGCGGAGCGGGAGGCGAAAGCACGGTGACCCGCAGTGCGGGTACTTCCGGATGTTCCGGATGCTCTGCATCCTCCTGCGCAGGCTGCGGAGTCTGAACCCTTCGCCCATAACCATGCCCGCTTTCCCACAAGCCGGGCTTTGACAAGGAAAACCCATGAAACCCGGAAAAGTGTATCTTATCGGCGCAGGTCCCGGCGATCCCGGCCTTTTCACCCTCAAAGGCCAGGAGTGCATGGCCCGCGCCGGTGTTGTGATTTACGATTATCTTGCGGCACCCGCCCTCCTGGCTCTGGCGGCAAAGGAGGCGGAATGCATCTATGTGGGCAAAAAAGGAGGGGATCACACCCTTTCCCAGGAAGGCATCAATCGTCTGATTGTGGAAAAGGCCCGCACGGGCCGCACCGTGGTCCGACTCAAGGGCGGCGATCCCTTCATCTTCGGACGGGGGGGAGAAGAAGCGGAAGTCCTCCAGGCCGAAGGCATTCCCTTTGAGGTTGTTCCGGGCGTGACCGCAGGGATTGCCGCTTCCGCCTATGCGGGCATTCCCCTCACCCATCGCAAAATGACCGCCACCCTGGCCTTTGTCACAGGACACGAGGATCCCACCAAGGAAGATTCCCGCATCGACTGGGAAGCCTTAAGCCGGGGCATCGGAACCCTGGTCTTTTATATGGGGGTAAAGAACCTTCCCCTCATCACCGCCAAACTTCTCCAGTACGGCCGGAGCCCTCAGACCCCGGTGGCTCTCATCCGCTGGGGCAGCACCAGCCGCCAGCAAACCGTTACCGGCACCCTCTCCACCATTGAGGAAGAAGTGCGAAAAGCGGGTCTTCAGGCACCTGCCATCATTGTGGTGGGAGAGGTGGTGGATCTGCGGGCAAACCTTGCCTGGTTTGAAAAGGAAAGACCCCTTCTTGGAAAACGCATCCTGGTCACAAGGGCAAGGGAGCAGGCCAGCGATCTTCTGCATCAGCTCACGGAATTGGGGGCCCATTGCATTGAAATGCCCACCATCCGGGTACAAGAACCCAAAGACCTAAGCGCCATGGACAGTGCCATTGAAAGGCTCAACCGCTACGACTGGCTGGTCTTCACCAGCGCCAATGGCGTAAAATATTTCTTTCAAAGACTTTTTGAGAAGGGGCTGGATGTACGCGCCCTGCATCAGGTAAAAACCGCCTGCATCGGTCCTGTGACCGCCCAACGCCTTTTAAGCTTTGGCATCCGCTGTGACATCCTTCCCGAAAGCTATCGGGCCGAATCTGTGGTGGATGCTTTCCGAACCGAAGCCATGGCCGGTCAACGGGTACTCCTGCCCAGGGCCGAGGAAGCAAGGAGCGTACTCCCTGACTCCCTGAGAGAGATGGGCGCAGACGTGGATGAGGTCACGGCCTATGTTACCCTGCCCGTGACAGATCAGGCCGAGGCCCTTGTCTCCATTCTCGAAAAAAAAGAAGCGGATATCGTCACCTTTACCAGCTCTTCCACGGTCAGAAATTTCAAGGCCCTGCTCCCTGAAAATCGTTTCACCGAACTCACGGACACCCTGAAGGTGGCCTCCATCGGTCCCATCACCTCAGACACGGCCAGGGCTCTCGGCTTTTCTGTGCACACCGAAGCCCTGGAATACACCATCCCCGGCCTTGTTCAGGCCCTCTGCCAGGACTGGGCCTGAGTCCGGCATCCTCTTTGCCTTCAGAAAACGTTTTCTGATGAAAAATCTGCGGGACGCCCCAGGGCGTCCCCTTTCTCTTTTCATCTGAAAGCTCTTCTCCAGCCCAGCCTCAAGGGCAGACCTTCCGGCCAGGCAGGTCTGAAAATCCCCTGCGATTCATGCCGCAGGTCTGGCTTTTTCCTCTCCGGAAGAAGCATGACCGAAAAGCGTTTCCAGTGCAGCGGCCCAGCCTGAGGCCAGCCCCACCTTCCGGGCGGCGGCCCGCATCTCCCGGTACTTCAGAGGCTGGCTCTCCATGACCCGGAACAGACCTTCAAGACAGCGCACCCAGGCATGGGTATCCTCTGCGGGCAGCACCCGTCCTGTTTTCCCGTCCTCCACAATCTCTTTTGGCCCGCCCACGCCGGACACCAGCACAGGCAGCCCGCAGGACTGGGCCTCCAGCACCACCATGCCGAAGGTATCCGTGGTGCTGGGGAAAAGCAGAAAATCCGATCCGCCGTAAAATTCCGGCAGCGCCTCCCTTTCCACCCTGCCCGTACACGTGACGCGTCCTTTGTGCTGGTGGCGGATGGCCTCCAGATCCGGCCCTTCTCCCACAAGCAACAGATGCACATCCCGTCCCCTTTCCCCCAGCATCCGGTGGATCTCCAGGATACGATCCAGCCCCTTGTCTTTGGAAATCCTTCCTGCATAGAGAAGAAGATGGCGGGCCGTGATGCCGTATGTTTTTTCAAGACGCTTCCGCGCTCCGGGCCGGGGGGCAAAAAGGCCTGTATCCACGGCGCGGATGAAAAGCCGCATGCGGGATCGTTCCAGCCCCCTTGCGGAAAGCAGATCCATGTAACTCCGGCTGGGTACGAGAATTTCATCGGCAAAGGAATAAAAGAAACGCGTGGCGTTTTCCACGATATCAGAAAGGGATTCATTGCCTGTGATGGCTTTTGCCTGGGCTGCAAAATCCGTGTGATACACGGCCCGACAGGGCAGGTTGAGAAGCCTTGACAGAAGAAGACCCAGAATACCTACGGGGCCGGGTGTGGAAATACAGATCTCATCCGCCTCAAAGGCGCCAAGCTTCTGGATGGCGGTGAGAAGGGAGGGGGCCCGCACCTCAATGTGTTCATACCAGGGCAGGGGAAAGGAGAGGAAGGTCGCAAGGTCTGTGACCGTTTCCGGCACCTCTGCACTTCCGGGGGGCAGACAGGTCAGGATGCGGACGGGAAGCCCCTCCCGCTCCGCCATGGTCGCGATCTCCCGGAGGGTGGCGGCCACACCGTTCATCTCCTGAAAGGTATCCGTGAACCAGAGAACTTTCTTATCAAAGGTTCCGGATTCGAGGTGCGTGGCCTTCAGTTCACAAAGCAGCCTGCGGCCATCCTGCATGTGACGCAGGGTCATGAAAAAGGGAATGGAGAGGAAAATACCGGGAAGAAGAGATGCAATATTGCGGATGACGTGGTCGAAATTGCCCCTGCGCACATCGCTTACGATGGAAAGGAGAATGTTTCTGAAAAAAGCGTCGGATACCCTTGTGATTTTGTCATACACCCCTTCCAGCCAGGCTTCCGGATTCTCTTCTCCTGCCTCCGGCCCCGGACTCTCCCGCAGTGCGGCAAGGAGAAGACGAATCTGCCCCTCTTCCCCGGTTCTGATCTCAGGCTTCCCGTAAGTTTCATCCCCTCCCTGGGGATGCAGGATGGCATCCCCCAGCCGGGAAAGAACCGAGCGGTGCAGGGGAGTACTTTCCGTGAGGGAAAAATCATAGGCGATCTTGTACAGGGCAAAGGCCAGGGATTTGGCGTCATTGTGTTTTCCCTGGGCCAGACTCTCCCTCTTTTTCAGGGCATGGAGAAAGGCTTCGGGGCTGGCCCCATCGGCAAGGGTGCAGGCCTTGGCGATGAAAAGCCCGGAGTGGTCGTCGGAGCCTCCCGTAAAGCCCTTGATCCAGGGTTTTTCTCCCATGGGCAGGATGCCGTGTTTTTTTCTGAGATTTTCCAGCTTTTCCGGGGTGAGGGCCTGAAGGGCCGCCGTCCAGGTGGTGTTGGAAGCCTGACTGCGGGCACCGTTGATGCCCTCAAAGACATTGAAAAGCAGCATGAGCTTTTCCAGAATATCGAGGTTCAACCTGCCGTTGATGGCATAGGTGGCATGGGCTACGGAATGGGCAATGTCCTGCTCCCGGATCAGCTCCCGGAGGGCATAGATGTCCCTGCGGGTCTTCTGCACCTCCGCAAACTGGGATTCCGAAAGGCCATAGAGAAGGAGGTGGATCTTGCAGCCGTTTTCCGGAAAATAGGTGGTGGATTCCACCCCTGTGAAAGCTTTGTCCGGATAACGTTCTTTAAGAAGAAGGGCCGCGTCCATGCAGTTGTGATCCGTTACCGTGACAAAATCCATGCCCCTTGCCAGCGCCTGGGCATAGATGGTTTCCGGCGGGGTATAGGATTCCGAGGCACCGATGCGCTGGAGAAACCAGTTGGCCGGACGTTCGGAGTAAAGGGAGTGGACATGGAGATCGACTCTGGCCATGGTATTTCCTTTCATGGGCAAGGAGGGGGCTTGGGAAAAAATCCGGCGGGACGCAAAAGCGACCGCCCGCGCCCTGAAAGGCTAAGGCAAGGATGTTTGTGCTGTATTGGGAAGAGATTGGGATTGGGTGTGACCATTTGCATGGAGCTGAAAGGTGGCAGAGAGCGAGGCTTCCGGGAGAGCAGATTTAAACGGCAGGCCAAAGCATATTCCCTGAAGCTTGCCTGCATTTCATGGATGGGATAGGAAAGCGTAACTGCGTATGGGGTATTTTGCCATGACAACAACTCCGGATCTGTCCGGCAGACGGGAAGACATCATGCGACATCTGGATGTGAGGGAAGCGGATATTCCCCTGATCTGCGGGTTCCCATTTAAAAAATGCGGCTGTAATCATTGATGATGCGGCGATCATTATGCAAAACTGAAACGGATGCCCGTGGCAACTCCGGGAAAAGGGAAATATCCTGTACCACAGGAAAACCAAACTCCATAAAGGCCGCTTTCTCGGCTCACGATGAGGATTTTTCTGCCAAGACCTCCTGTCATGGGTCTATGGAAGCCGCAATGTATTGCTCCGGTGGACGCTGGTCGGCATCAATCAGAGTTCGTGGCCGATAGTTGAACTCGGGATCTTTCCAACGCATCCAAACACTCGCATCCACAGTAACGTTGACAGCTGGTTTTCCTTTATTCCCCTTGTCGAACTTTCTGAAGTGCCGACCATCGCCCGAGGCCCGAAGCTTTCGGAACCATGCATAAACCCCTTTCAGAAAATCCCTGAAGGAATCCCGTGGTTTGGTTTTCCACGCATCCTCTGAAGCAACAAACCCGTCCAGCTTCAAGCCCGCGCTCGAAGCCTTCTCCATCATCCACTGCAAAGGAATGTCGGCAAGCAAGTCCCCTGAGCCATAGCCACCGCCTACATTCGCATGAGCACCGATAAACCAACGCTGCTCAACCTCCTGGTTTTCCGGCTTCTTCTGCCCGTTTTCGCCAGTCCACAGCGGCACATCGTAGGCGGCTCTATGTTCATCCAGTGCAACTGCATGGTATGCAAAATTGACAATACTCGAGAGCTCGGTGTCATGCCACGAATACTTTCCATGCTCGGAAAGGTTTGTTCCCGGAATACCCAGTGCTCCGACGGTATCCCATACACCTATGAAGTGAACCCTCGGAGTAAGGCTGTAGTTGTTCCTGAATGCCTTGCACTCGTCGCAGTCCGGTCTCAAGCCCTTGTCTCTGTAGATGCGCTCTGCCTTATCCAGCAAGCTTGGAGTGACGATGCGCAGGAGCCCGCATTTTTGTATTAAACCAACAAGACTTCTTGCCGTATATGCGCCACGACTGAATCCAAAAATCCAAATTTCGTCTTCACTGCTGTAGCGTTTTGCGAGCCACTCGTAACCCTGTAGCAGGTTTTTGCTTAGCCCAGAGCCAAAGACGCCTCCCCTGAAACGGTCGAACCTACCAGTACCGACACCCGGGTCATAGAAAAATCTCTGCCTCAAATCGCCATCATATTCACGGGTCAGCCCCGCGATACGAAAAACATTTGTTTGGTCTTCTGGATCGTTCCAGGTTCCGTCGAATAGCAGAATCAATCTCTGTTTTGTCATAGAGCTCCACTACTGATTGTGTGGCTTAACGTCGCTAATCAGCCGCGCGGCTTTTGGCATCGGCTGGATTAGCCTTGTTGGGCTTAAGCTCGATGAGCTGTTTATTTTCAATTCTGTAGATAGCGGTTCCTGTTTTTGACGGGCAGCACATTGGGTCATTGCTGGCGTACTCTTTAGTTTGAAGTGTGATTTGTTTATTTTCTACCGTGAACTTCGCAAAATCAACAGACCGCCAGCCCTTGCCTCCAACCGGTGAGTAACCGACCAACCTATATTTCGAAATGTTTGATACGTTACGTTGCTGTGCCTCGCCTTTGCTTGGGTCGAATTTCCAACTTGGTTCAAATATCGCAAGGTAGAAAGTGTAGTTGTTGCCGCCATTGAAACCTTCGACAGTAAAAAATACCAGCGCCATACCTGCCTTGTCTTTGACGTAGTGAATCTGTCTCGCCTTGCGGTGTTCGCCGGCATTGGTGTCCAGAAGGAGGGCTACGAGCAAATCGGTTGCACCATCAACCGTCCGATCGCTGGCGGAGACAGTAGCAGACGTGGACAGAAACAAAACTAAGATACTGATTTGCAGGAATCGCATATGTCCTCTGATGGAGCCCAACGTAAAGTTCACCTGCAAGCCCAACTTGAGCGGCCGCAGGCCGCGCAAGTTGGGCTTGTCAGGTGCAACGGTAAGTTATACAAATTTATTCATCTTCAGATTCATTTTCCACATTAAGAACCAGACGGAATTCTAGGAGTGAGCTATTTGTAAATCCAGAAATGAAAGCCTTTTGCGCAATATTTTTCTGTTTTCGTGATTGGCATAGTGAGAGCATTTGATCAAATAATTCTTCAATCTCACTTTTTTGAGTCAGATCATACGGTAATGGAAATATTTCATACTTACTGAATATTCTTTGCAGTTTAACTCGATTTGTTAATAGTGTTTCAACTTTTGATTCAAAGCTTTCAAGTGGATTATTCTCGGATTCAACTATTAAATCATTTTGTTCCAGATGCCTTAGATCATTCAATATTCTTTCTTTAATGGTTGGAAGTTGTTGATTAAGTTCTGTGCGTAGTTTTGTGCAAAACTCATCAAATCCTTCTTGATCTAGTACTGTTTCAAGTGCTGAATTGGGAATCCAGTGGCCCAGGTAAGTTTCTATACCAAAGCGTCTCCTTAAGTTTTCAGTGTTTTCTAAATGCGCAGGTTCGTAGTTAAAATCAAAGTAGCGTTTACTAATTGTTGCTGTGTCAATATTAAAACCAGCATTTTTAAACAGCTCATCACCAATTCTTGACTTTCCATTTTCGTTAAGTTGATACCGAACTGAAAGATAACGCCCGAGATCATCTAACCACTTATGAATAAATGCACCTTCGTGCAGTAATGCATATTTAAAATTGTAAGATTCTTGAGATCGAAAAACTTCGAGCTGGTCTAGTTTAATGATTTTCAATTTATCGAGTTGAGTCACGAATTCATTTAGTATTTCTGCATCCTGTGAGTCTAATACTGATTCAATATTACCCGATGAAGCTGTTAAACCAGCCCCCGTAAGATTTGCAGAACCAACGACAAGGCTACCTTTATTTAGCAGACCATCTTTCGTGTAAGATAATAATGCATATGCTTTCGTATGGAATAATACACTAGCTTCAACGGCAAATATGAATATTTCAGGTAGATTCTGATTTAAAGATAGTTCCTCTAGTGGCTGCTGCCCTATGCTTATAGCAGTTTTCCTATCAATATAAATGTACACACTTTTTATGTTGATGAGGGTTTGTAGCTCTCTGATAAGTTTTTCGGCTGCATCGGGTGAAAAATAGCAGGAAGTTAAATAAAGCACATGACCGAACCGTTTGTCTGCTCCTTTGGTAAGAAGTTGAACAATTTTGGTTTTCTTGCCTTTGTTAATATTGATTAAGTCGCTCATGATCCGTAGTTTTCCTGTATAACAGTACAATAAATGGAAATTTTCCATGTTATCCGTCCCTATATCTGGAAAAATTTCCGTTTATTCTGATATTCAAGGGCAAAACATGGAAAATCCTGTTCAGCCCTTATCCGTTTATCCCAAAAAAACCTGATTTTCCATGTATTCCGCTATCCAGCCCCAAAACATGGAAAAAAGGCCGGAATACCCTCCCCATCATTTTCATGCTGCAAGTTTTCAGGGGCGGGTTTTCTTTCCCTATCCCACCTTTCCTCAGCCCTGAAACGATGTTTTTTCCTTATCCTGCCTCTTTTCCCATGGCAAGATTTTATTTCCGATCACCGCATTTTCCCTCACCAGAAACTCTCCCCCCCTGCCTTCCTCGCATCCTCAGGCGAATTGATATTGATAAATGATTTCAGATCATCATCGGCTTCCCTCAGCAAAATTTCCGGAACAAGGCCCTTCTGCTCCCCTGTAAAAATCCACTGCACCTTGCTTTTACCCTCAAGGATATGGCTTTCAAGGACAGGAAGGCCGTCCCTGTGATAGGCGGCGCACAGGGGTTCCAGATGGTTTTTTCCATGGCAGGGAAAAAGGGCAAGGAGGGGAGGATGCATGTGGGAAAGCACAAGGCGGATCAGCTCCGGCCGTATGAAGGGCATGTCGCAGGCCACCACAAAAATGATATCCGTTTTCGCATGAAAAAGGCCTGCATGGATGCCCGTGGCAGCTCCGGGAAGGGGGAGAACATCGGCAACCACAGGAAAGCCAAAATCCCCATAAAGCCCGGTTTCCCGGCTTACGATGAGGATTTTTTCGCCAAAAATTTCTGTCATGGGTCTGAGCACGGCATCCATGAGACGGCCCTCTCCAAAGGGAGCCAGGGCCTTGTTCCGCCCTCCGTAGCGGGTGCTGCGCCCGCCTGCAAGGATAACGCCCGTGCAGTCGTTTATCATGGTTTTTTACCGGTCATGGGTTTCCCTTAAATTTCCTGCGTCCGGCATCGAGAAAACCGCCTTCCCCGAGACTTGCCATGTCGGCCCGCGTGATGGGGAAATCCGCAAGGAGCCAGGGCAGAAGAAAGTCCATGGCTGTAGGCGCAGAATAGAGAGCCCCTGCGGGAACCCCGAGGATACGGGTGGAAGCGATGCGTCCGGTGAGCGTCATGGCTCCGGGAAGCACAGGAGCCCCATAGACCTCATCCACAAGACCCGCGTCCTGAAGGGCTTTTCGGGTCACATCATCGGGATCTACGGAAAGACCTCCGGTCACCACCAGCACTTGAACCCCTCCCTCCACCATCTCCAGGGCGGCTTTTGCGATCTTTTTTGCATCGTCCGGGCATATCCGGCTTTCCGTGACTTTCAGACCATACTCCGCCGCAAGGTCTTCCAGAATGGGCAGAAACCCGTCCCGAACCCGGCCTTCAAAGACCTCCGTTCCCGTCACAAGAACTCCCAGCCGTGAAAAAACATAGGGCGCAAGGGAAAAGAGCGGGCCTTCGGCCAAAACCTCCATGGCCCTGTCAAAGGCACTTTTTTCAAGGTAAAGGGGGATGGCCCGTGTGCCGCCCACCACCATGCCGGAACTTACAGGGCTTAAATTCCTGCGGGTGGCGCACATCACCCCCTCGCAGCGGTTAAAACGCATGAGGCGTTCCCGATCCACACGGAAAATCCCCCCCTGCTTTGCCGTGAAATCAATCTTTCCTTCTCTCGGAAAGGGAAGGTAGGTGATGCCGGAACCTGCCATTTTTTCCGCAAAGGCAAGGGCGACCTCGTTTTCATGGAAAAGGGCATCGGCACTGTTCTCAAGCCTCTTTTCTTCCACCCCGATTTCTTCCACATAGACCCTTTCCCTGCCCATGGATTTTAAAAGCTGAATGTCCGACTCCCCAAGGCTCTGGCCCTTCACAATGGCCGCTCCCTTGGAAACACCCGGCTCAATGCGGGTCATGTCGTGCAGGGCTTTTAAGCCCGCGGCCTCTTCCACGGGAAGGGCCTGCATCCCGGAACGCTCCTCCCGCAAAGGAAAAAAGGCCATCCTCCCCATGCAGGCCTCACAAGACCCCGGCTCCGATCCCCTGAAACTTTCGCCGCAGTCCGGGCAGGTAAAAATCCGGCCTTTTCTGGGAAAACGCTTCCGGTCCACAACAATCCGCTCGACCTTGTACAGCCCGAAACCCGCTTCGATGATTTCACTGAAAAGCCGTTTTTTATCCTGCTCCTTTTTGGGCTTCAGCTTCATGGCCCAGACATGGACTTCCGGCCACTTTTTGAGACGTTCCGGATCCAGAGCCACCCGCACTCCCTTTCCCGTATGCTTGTCATAGAAGAGAATGGCAAAACGGCCCGTATCCTCGATGCGCAGCCAGCCGTTTCCGATGGTGCAGGGGGTGAGTACCTGAATGGCATCGGGCAGGCAGGCCCTGGTTTCTGCAATGGCATCGTAGAGCCCCCCTTCGGGAAGGCTCTGAAAGGCCAGTTCCACCATGAAGCCCCCGCAGACCATGCCCGGAGCCAGATGACCGTGAAAGGCCCTGATTTTTTCCAGATAGGCTTCGATGGATAAACCCCGGATCTGCATGATCACAGCCCCTTTTCTTCCCCACAGACCTCAAGCCTGCAGGGTACAAAACGATGAAGGGGCGTTCCGATGGGATCCCGGTGGGTGTGCAGCGTAAGATCATTCACATTAAAGCCCCATTTCACCCCGTCATAGATCAGACCAAAGCCATGGGGAATCAGCACCATACCCGGCCGCACGTCCTCTTTCACCTCCAGCTCGCCTATGGCACTGCCCCCTTCCGTGACCACCCGGACGGTATCTTTGTCCTGAAGCCCGAGTTTTGCGGCCTCTTCGGGATGCACGGCAATGGTGCAGCCCCGCTTTCCCTGAATCCATTCCGGGTTACGCATCAGGGTATTCATGTTGGTGGAGCGGTGCCGCCCGGCATTGAGAACCAGAGGAAAATCCTCCGGCAGGGTCAGGGCCTTTATTTCTTCTTCTGCATTCAGGGATGCCGCCTTTTCCGCCAGCTCTTCAATGAAGAGATCGATCTTTCCGGAAGGGGTTTTGACTTCTTTCAGATTGTTTTCCGTATCCACCTTCCCGACCCAGAGCCCCTGGGGATGATCCAGCAGGGCCTGAAAGATCCGGTCGCCCATGTCAAAGCCCGTTTCAAATCCGGCACGGGCTGCATTTTTTCTGAAAGATTTCGGGGCCGTCATCATCATGCCCCAGAGGGCCGCAAGGGCCGCACTGTCCCAGGTTTTGCCCAAAGTTTTTCCCAAAATGAAGAGCATTTTGGAAAGGTGCTCCGGATGGTTTGCAATCCAGCCCATGAGTTCGGCCCCAAAGGTCATGCGGTCTTTGGATGCGGCTTCCATCACCTTTTCCGGGATTTCCGGAATCAGGCCCAGCCTGTCCGCAAGCAGGGTGAAAATCTGCGAGGCTTCAAGGCTTTCCCCATGGGGCTTTACAAGGGGCCTTCGCAGCTGGAAATACACTTCAGGATAGGTCCATGGAAAGAAGGTTCCGTCATAGGATTCATAGAAACTGCGGCAGGGCAGCACATAGTGGGCCAGACGGGCGCTTTCGCTCATGACCATGTCACAGACCACGAGAAGATCGAGGCTTAAAAAGGCCTTTTCCAGAGCCTGGGTGTCCGGCCAGGAGCGTAAGGGATTGCAGGTACTCACGATGATGGAGCGGATGCGGTCTTTGTGGTCGGTGAGAATTTCTTCGGGCAGGATGCTGCAGGGAAAAGACCCGGCTGCGGCAGGGGGCATGCCGGTAACGGCGGATTTCCAGACCTTTTCGCTGCGCTCATCCGCATGAAAGCCTAAGGGCATGACCATGCCGGGGATGATGTTGCCACCCCTTTGCCCGAAAATACCGCAGACAGCGCCCAGCACATTGAGGAGATAGGAGTTGAGGGTACTGTGCCTGCCCATATAGATGCCAAGATCCGGATGAAAGCCCCAGCGGCGGGTGGCCATGAGGCGGCAGAGTTCGTACACGGTTTCATGGGCAAGGCCGCAGACAAGAAGGGCAGCCCGGCTGTCAAAATTTTCAAACCAGGGGCGGATGCGCTCCCAGCCCTCGCAATGGGCTTCAAGGTATTCTGTTTTCTCCCAGCCTTCCTGCACCAGAATGGCGATCATGGCCTTGATGAGGAGGGCATCCGTTCCGGGCCGAAGGGCAAGGTGGATATCCGCAATTTCAGCGGTTTCGCTTTTTCTGGGATCCACAGCCACGAGAAGGCGCTGGGGATCTTTGCTGATTTCCTTCAGCACCTTAGGGGTCTTGGGCATCTGATGGCTCTGCATCCCGTTCCAGCCCCAGGCCACCAGCATCTGGGTTTCGTGCTCATCCGGGCCGGTGAGGATATACTGTTTCCCGAACATGCGGCCCTGCACCCACCAGGCTCCGCTGAACTCCTGACCTGCAGACGTGTAGAGATTCTGGGAACCGAAGGCCCGCATGAGGCTTACCCCAAACCCCGCTTCCATGTGGCCCCCCTGGGCGGAAGCTCCCAGATAGGCAAAGGAGCGGGGGCCGTGGGCCGCAAGGCCGGTTTTCAGTTTTTCCGCAATTTCCTCCATGGCCTGATCCCAGGAGATGGGGACAAAGGCATCGCCCACCCGTTTCAGGGGATGGGTGAGACGATCCGCAGGATACTGATGGTAGAGCACATTCAGCCCCTTGCGGCAGGCATAGCCCTCGCTTCTGGGGTTGTCCTTGTCCGGCCGCACTTTCACCATCCGGCCTTCCTCCACCAGAATTTCCAGCCCGCAGTTCTGGGCGCAGAGCACACATCCTGTCTTATGCCAGTCTCCCATGAAATCCCCCTTATTTAAGGCCTTGGCCTTCTTTGATGAAAAACCGCCTGTACGTACAGCCCATCGCCATTCCCGAAAATTGCCTGATGGAGACAATTGCTACGCACACAAACCAAAACTATTCCGCACGCGTATCAATGTCAAGCGCAAATCCTCTCCTCTGCCAGAAACCGGGAGAACTCAAAGACTCAAACCCGAAACGCCATGAAAAAAGGCTGGGTTGCGACTGTTCAAAATAAAAATAACTAAATCTGATCATTTGTGTTTAATCTAGGTATGTCTCATACATTTTACACAACACAAGGTATCTGTTAAAAAACACTGAGTATTCGTTTCTACGGCGAGTTCCGCCGGATGTGAAGCCTGTGGAGAGATTGTGAGACCTGGAGGAGTATGCGGTTGCCTCATCGGCGTAAAACTCCTCACCATGGGGAGTTTTATTGGCGAAAACCAAGCCGTTCCTCTGGGCAGTCTCTATGAAGCAGGAAGTCAGCGCCAAAGCTACCTATGGGCAGATTGGGGTAGGTCTGACAGAACGGTTCCCCATATACACTTAAGCAAGAAACAAGACATCCGCCCCCTCTGATCCCGAAACTTTGGAAAACGTGGTCATGCGTTCCAGAAGAACATTGAGGAAACGGAAAACCGTATCCATTTCTTCGGGAGAAAAGCCTTCCTGCATCACCGCATTGAGGGAGGCCACCATGGGAAGGGCTTTTTCTGCAATGGTGTGGCCCGTATCCGTCATGTAGAGGCGAAACCCCCTGGCATCATGGGGGCAGGTCTTTTTGGTGATCAGCCCGTTTTTTTCCATGCGCTGCACAAGCCCTGTAATCCCGGAGCTTTTCAGAAGAATCCCCTCTCCCAGATCCTTAAGCAGGCAGCCGTCGTTCTCCCTGATATAGAAAAGGGCCACCAGCTGGGCGCTTGTAATCTCAAGTTTTTCCAGAAGGTACTGATCCAATCCATGGATAAACTTCGCATGCACACGGTGAATCAGGTAAAAAAGTCGTCGGTCGTTCATGATCCCATGCCTCGGGTTGCAAAAAAAGTACAGGCAGGAAAGCATTACAAAGGCCCCTGCCTGCCCATCCTCAAAAAATCAGGCCTTCTCAGAAACTCAAAGCCCGGTGCTGCGCCACTCGTATCAGGCCTTGATTCCCACAAGAATCCCGGATTCCGTGGGGCCCTTGTATGCCAGCCGATGAATTCCCGAAGCCCCCGCCTTTTCCAGCATCATCCGGATTTCAGACTCAGAATAGGATTGCCCTGCATCCGTCGCCACCAGCATATTGATGCTGAAAAGGGCTGCAAAAAGCGGAGCCGTGCGCAGATCTTCCAGAATGAAATCATGAATGAAAATCCGGCCTCCGGATTTTAAGGCTCCCATGGCTTTTGTCACAACCCCCTGGGCATCCTCCGGGCCTTCCCCATGAAGAATGTGGGAAATCCATACGGCATCAAAGCTTTCCGGCTCCGGCAGGTGGTCTTCGTGGAAATTAAAATCCCGGAAGCCAATACGGCATTCAAGGCCATAGCGGGCAATGATTTTTTCCGCAAAGGGCCTTGTGGTGGGCAGATCATATACCTCCGCCTGAAGGTGGAAATTTTCCATGCAAAGATGGATGGCAAAGGTGCCCGGACCTCCGCCAAAATCCAGAAGACGGTGACATCCGGAAAGATCCAGGGCCTTGGCAACACCCGGCGCAGTGGCCGAAGCAATGTTGAACATACCCATAAGAAAACTTTCCCGCTCCGCTTCTTCCGTAGCACCGCTGATGCGGGTTTCCACGGGTCTTCCCGTAAGAACGGCCTCTGACATACGGTTCCAGGGATCCATGAGAAAGTGGTGGTGCAGGATCATGTAGCCCACATAGCCGGGAGCCTCTTTCACCAGAAATTGTTCCGCAGCCGGGCTGTTGGCATAGAGACCTTCTTTTTTCACCAGAAGGCCCATGGCGCAAAGGGCATCCAGCAGAGCCACCACTCCCCGCAGATCCCCCTTCAGGGCATGGCAGAGAGCTTCAGCCCCTTGGGGGCCAGAAGAAAGAAGGGTGAATACTTCAAGCTTCACCCCCGTATGCAGGGTGCAGACCTGCCAATAGGAACCGGAAAGACGCAGAAGACTGCCGGGATTCCAGGTGTTTTCCATGTTGTAGACTCCTTTTTCTGTATCCGAATCTGAACCCGGGTCACCCCCATGGGCTCCAGATAAACAACCCCTCCCCCCATCCTTGGGAGACGAAAATTACAGTTCCTCCGGCAACACCGCCGTGACGTGATCAATGTCTGGTGCATCGGAAAAAAGCATGACCAGACGATCAAAACCTAAGGCATTGCCCGTGGCAGGCGGCATGTGATTGAGGGCCTCCAGAAAGACAGCGGCCTCGGGGTAGGGGCTTTTGCCCAAGCGCATCCTTTCTGCAGCCGCTTCCCGGAAACGAGACGCCTGCTCCTTTGCATCCACAAGTTCGGTGTAGGCATTGCACAGCTCCACGCCACAGATGTAAAGCTCAAAACGCTCAGCAAAGGCTGGGTTTTCCGGCTTGATCCGGGCAAGGGACGCTTCGGATGCGGGATACTCATAAAGAAAAACAGGTTTCTCCCGACCAAGCTCCGGCTCAATCTCAAGACCCATCACCTCGTTGAAGCAGCCCTTTTCCAGAGCCTCTTCCAGAGACATGCCCCCATAACGTAAAAAAGCGTCCGCAACGGAAAGCCTTTCAAAGGGCGGAGTCAGATCAAAGGGCCTTCCCTGCCAGGAAAGACGGGGGCCTTTTTTTAAACAACCTGCCACATGACAGAGGAGATCTTCTGTTTCCGCCATCATATAGCGGTAATCCTCCCCCTTCACATACCATTCCAGCAAAGTCATTTCAGGAAGGTGCCTTGCCCCCCGCTCCGCTCCACGAAAACAGCGGGCCAGCTGAAAAATCTTCTCAAATCCAGAAGCCAGAAGCTCCTTCATGGCCAGCTCCGGAGAGGCCTGAAGAAAGGCGCCGGAAGCGGCCACACAGTCGATGTGAACTTCCGGAGCCGGAGCCGGAATCCGCACCGGCGTTTCCACCTCCAGAAAGCCCCTTCTTATAAAAAACTCCCGGATGGCTGCGGCCATCCGCATCCGCGTTTCCAGATGGGGCCGAATCCGCGTTCTGCGAAAGACCTTGGCTTCCATGCCCAATGGGACTCCTTTCAGCAAAAAAATCCTGTCCGTTTTTCTCAAAGACTTTTTTTCAGATAACGATCCTCACTGCGATCCTGGAGATAGGCCTTGTCCGCTCCGGATGCCTTCCCATACCATTCTTCCCCTTGAGCCTTGCAGGAAGGGCAGGCATTCACGGGAATATGCACGCCGATGATGCGCCAGCCCCGGTCGGACTGACTTTCGATGCGGAAAGATCCGGCGCAGTCCGTGCAGGCCCGCAGCAGCTCCTTCTGCTTCTCATAAATGCCGTCCGTATCGTACATGATGGAGCGGGAGCGCTCATGAAAGTCCTTTTTGCCGAAAACCTTCCGGGAAAGCTCCGGCCCCCGCTGCTGCCACTGATCCATCACCCGCTCACAGACCTTGTGGATATACTGGATCGTGTCCCGTGATTCCCTCAGCCCTGCGGGATTGTAGTCCGGCTCCCGTACATGGCTGTAATCAAGGCCCGCCATGGCGAGGATGATGCCCGCATTCACATAGGGCAGGGCCGCCTCAATGGAATACCCCCCTTCCAGCACGGCGATGTGGGGGTTGAGAAGCTCCGTGAGCCTTGCATAGCCCTGGGCCGTGAAATTCATGTTGGTGATGGGATCGGAATAATGATTGTCCTGACCTGCGGAATTGATGATGAGATCCGGCTTGAAATCATCGAGTATGGGCAGGACAGCATTTTCCACCGTATAGAGATAGCCCTCTTCCGAGGTGTGGGGCGGCAGGGGAATGTTCACCGTGTAGCCTGCGGCATTGGGCCC
>NZ_JAVETM010000090.1:0-5897 GCF_034006065.1 Desulfobotulus sp.
AAGGCACTCATGAGCAGCCCGCCGAAAAACCAGCACCATGAAAAGGCTTTGGGGTTTTGCATCATCCTCACCATCCCTCCCAGCATGGCCAGAAGAACAGCGGGTGCGACTTCCATGCAGGCTTTAAAAAGTTCTTCCGGTATCCGCACGCCGCGTCTCCTTTAAAGGGGTCTGACCCCTTTTATTTGATTCCACCCATGAGGTAACAGCACTTGCCGGAGACATCTGTCCGGATGCGGCCATCATCGTAGTAGGAGCGCAGGTAGGCTTCATCCACGTCATGGCGTACCCGGATGATCTCCGAGCGCAGGGCCTCTTCCCGGTACTGCTCCACAATGGGCTCTGTGCTGGCATCTTTGGCGTAGACAAAGGTGCGGCCCACACAGGGTTCCGTAATGTCGTAGCTGCCGGAAATCTTCACCAGCGCGGCGTAGGCATCCGTCCAGATGTCTTCAAAAACCAGCCGCTTGCCCTTGGGCGAGGCATTGCGCATCCCGCCTGCCACCAGTACGTTCTTCACGTTCAGGATCTGGGCCAGCTGATCCGCCGTAAGGCGGTTTAAGTCAATGCCGGGGAAGGTGTATTTGAGCTGTTCCCGGATCTCGCCATTGGCCTTCAGCCATTCCGCCACCTGCCAGGAGATGACCAGGGCATCCGGCTCCATGCCGCACTGCTGGCGGAAAGCGGCCTTGCCGTCCCGGATATCCTGCACCGGCGTTCCTTCCGCAGGGTTGCTCCATTTTTTGGCCACGTTGTGGGGCGTAAATACGGAAGGGTTCATCACACGGGCGGCAATGCGTTTTTCCTGCGCCCGGAGGATGATGGCCATGGTGCGTCGGGTGGCGATTTCTTCGGCCAGTCCGGCCCGCTGGTTTTCAAGCTCTTCCCATTCCACATCGTCCAGTGCTTCTTCGTGGCCCTTTTCCGACACCGCATATTTCCCCCGCTCGTACTCCCATTCCGACCTGTGGTAGCGGCCCCTGGGGGAGCGATCCACGTCTTCATCGGAAAAAAGCACTTCCGCAGGAATCACGGGATAGGTGCCGCCTCTGGCCATGACCTTATGAATGGGCATAACCGAAAGGCCGATATAGCCCTCCGAGGGATCGCGGAGGGTTTCGAGTACGGTAGCGCCCAGATCGGGACGCCAGATGAGACTGCCGCTGGTGGCGCGCATGGTATTTCCTTTCCTTCAGGCCCCCTCTCCCTCTGGGAGAGGGTTGGGGTGAGGGCTTCGTTAACCCCCTCTCCCTTTGGGAGAGGGTTGGGGTGAGGGCATCGTTAACCCCCTCTCCCTTTGGGAGAGGGCTGGGGTGAGGGCATCGTTAACCCCCTCTCCCTCTGGGAGAGGGCTGGGGTGAGGGCCTCTAAACGGTCACGCTGGCATGGAAATCATAGGGCAACACCTCAATGATCTCCCCTGCGGAGGCTGCCGAATTCAGGGCAATGCCGATCTTTCGGTAGGTTCCTGCTTCCGAAGGCAGGGCCTGAATCCGTCCCCCATCCGCCGCAAAAACCAAATCCAATGCGCTAAGGGCTCCGGCGGTTTCAAGCTCCCAGGTGCCGTCCACCCCAAGATGTTGAACAGACACCCGTTCCCCTTCTGCCGCATAGGTGGTGGCAAAGCCGATGGGCGTTCCGGCAGCACTGTTCAGAACCACCTTGCCCCCGTCAAACTGCACAATGCGGAAAGACTCCACACCGCCGGTTCCCACTTCGTAGGATCTTGGCCCAAGAACGAAACTCATGCGGCACCGCCTTTCTGAAGGCTGAGGATGTAGGCTTTATGGGCTTCCGGGTGCCTGGCCTGCATCTCCCGCATGGCCTCGCCTTTGGAACAGGCTTTGGCCGCCATATGCCCTTCCACCAGCGCCAGAAAATCCGGGCCGCCTCCGGGCTGGGCCGCTGCACCCGCAGGCGATCCCCCCACAGCAACGGCGGAAGGTGTTGCCGCCTGCAAGGCCGCGAGAATCTGGGCCGGGGTGGGGCCTGCCATTGGGTTCTGAGCCGGGGCCGCAGGGGTGGGTGTCTGGGGATTGGCCTGCCCACCCAGAGCCAGAAGCCCGGCATCGGCCATGGCTTTGATCTGATCCGCCTTCAGGCCCAGCCCCTGAAGGGTGCGGATTTTCCCCGAAACTTCCGGCCCCGCCACCATGGTCACCATGGCAAGCATGTCTTCCCCGGCCGCGCTGATTTTCGGTGCCAGTTCCGCACGCACCGCATCCCCGCCCTCGGCCCTGATCTGGGCGTAAAGGGCGGGGTGCTCCGCTTTGAGTTTGTTCACATCCATGTTTTCCTCCCTGAGTGCTGCCATAAAGGGTTCAAGGCCGGGGGTGATGCGATCCACCAGCCCTTCTTTGAGGCCGTCTTCCGCCAGATAGATCCGGCCATCCGTGGCCCGGATGGCTTCCGGAGAAAGCCCCCGGAGGCTGGCGTAGGATTCCGTAAAAATGCCGTACATTCTGTCCAGGCGCTCCTGCACATAGGCCCGGCCCGTATCGTTTAAGGGGGTATCCGCATTGGGCAGGGCCTTAAAACTCCCCGCCGAAAGATAGGAAAAGGTGATGCCCGCTTTTTCGTTGAAGCGGCTCCAGTCCGTATGGATCTGCAACACGCCGATGCTGCCCACTAAGGCCGTGGCCGGGGCAGCGACTTCATCGCAGATGGATGAAAGCCACATGGCGGCAGACATGCAGGCCCCGTCCACATAACCCACCACCCGTTTTCCCGATGCGGCCTTGGCCGAAGCCATGTGATCCACCAGCTCCTTGCAGCCCTGCACCGTGCCGCCGGGAGAGTTGAAGCAGAGCAGCAGGGTATGGATGCCAGGATCGGCCATGGCCAGATCAAACTGATCCCGCAGGCCTTTGTATCCCGTGCGAAGGGGGGCAAAGGCCCCGGCATACCCGTAATCCGGCGACAGGGTTCCCGTAACCGGAAGAAGAGCGATACCACCGGAGCGGGTGAACGGCTCCGGATCCGGGGCTTGGGAAGGAGGGATGGCGTTGGGGTGTCGCAGGGCCGAAGCCAGGGCATCTAAAGCCGAAGGCGCAGCGGCCCAGATTTCTGTTTTGAGAAGTTCCAGCATCCGGAAGGGCATGGCATCCTCGCCTATGGGTAAGGCGGGGAAAAATCCCCGCAGAAAAACGGACAGTTTCTGCGGGGAGTATAGGGCCGGGATGGGGGGCTTTTTTTAGATGGTGCTCAGATGTGCGTGGATGGGGGTTCTTTTTTGCTGAATGGGGCAAGATTTTGCTTGACGGGGGGTGGAGGGTGTAAGGCATAAAAACCTTGTCATGATCTGCGGGAATGGCTACCACTGATCCGGATAAACGAGCAGGCATTGCTCCTGCCGTCCATCATGCTATACTGCTGTCAGCAGATTTTTTTACGTGCAATAAACCATCCGTGCTCCGGAGGGCATATGTATTTGAACACATACGGACAGTCAGGGAAGCATCCTTTTGTCTCCATGGCTTTCGATGACGACAGAAGCGACACCCTTGCTCAGGCCCGGCGTACCGCTTTTCAGAATCTCATCCGGTATATGGTACGTCTCCGCAATGAAGGGCATATGGATGATCAGGCCTTTGATGCCCTTGTCCGGCAGGCCGCTGCATCCTACTCTGGTGCAGAAATATCCGAACGCATTGAAAAGGTGCTGGTCAGTAAAATCAGCTCAGGCCGCCTTCGGGAGTTGCTGCAATGACGGATACGGAAACAAACACAAAGGATACCGCCCCAGAAGAAGGCAAAGGGTATTCTGAAAAAAATGACGTGGGTTTTGTGGAGCCGGAGATGCTTAAAGGGCTTCCCCCGGAAGCAAGGAAGGTTCTGGAAATCGGGATGTCCATGCACAGGCTGGGACCGGTTCCCCATCCCCTTGTGGACAAAATCAATGAAACCCACATCACCAGAATTTTGGAACTTGCCGAAAAAGATGATGAAAGGTCTTTCAGGGATGCCGCAGAAAACAGAAAATACACCCTGATATACGTTCTTGTCTTTGCCGTTCTGTTCATATTCGCCACCGTTTTTCTGGTCGGCTCAGACAAGGAACTGTACCGGGAGGTCATCAAACTTTTTGCCGTGTTCCTTGGCGGCCTTGGCAGCGGCTTTGGCATCAGAAGCTATATGGACAGAAACAAATAGGAACAGGAAATGGTATCCCCCCTTTTATGCTTTTATGTTGACAAATCATGGCTTTTTTTGTTACCAAACCCCTTGATTTTTTGGCTTTCTTCGTATTGCAAAATAAAAAAATGAGAAAAGAGATGAATATACTGGCAACATACTATCGCTTGTTTTTCCCTCAGGTCCCTGTTTTTGACGGGAAAAAATTTATTCGGGAACATATGCGTCATTTCACCATGAGAAGAGCGCGGGGAAACATAAATCTCCAGATGGGGAACTATGTCACTCAGGATGATATTGACGTAATCAAGAAAAAAAATCTGACACATGTCTTCTCAAAATAAAGCTGTCTCCCAAAATGAGTCTGATGAAGACCTTCAGTCCATCGTCAGGCTTTTTGGTAAAACAGAAGCTGTTCTTAAAGAAATTGAAAATACAACCAGTCATATGGTTGTTCCTGTTATCAATGAGCTTCGCTACGCAGGCTATCATCTGACCCAATACCTGCAATGCAAGAATGCAGAGGATCTGTCTAAGGCAAAGAACCATTGCAAGCGTGCTCTCTTTGATGCATACGATTACAGAATTAACCTGGCCCTGATGACAATCAGGGAGTTCCAGCAAGATTACAGGCTTGTCAACATTGGTGCCATTGTAAATGATTATCAGGCACTCATGAGAGATGTCGAAAATATAAAAAAAGAAGTGAATAGTAAAATTGCCACCCATGAGATCCGTGAAGAAAGATATGTTGCACTTGAAAAACACATAGAAAATTTAGTTGAGATAGCTTGCAGGCTTAATGTTGCCCGTGAAGAATTAAATAAAAGTCTGTTACGACAACGTAAAAACACTTTCAGGTTTATCCTGACAACCATTATCGGTTCCATAGCCGCAATTGCTGCAATTATGGCTATGTTTTAAAAAATAAAGAAGGAAAAGGGTACCGCCCGAAATCTTTCTCCAGTTCCTGTTTTTCCACATCATTTGATGTGGAAAAATGAGAACCCACTGCCTGCCCCAGAGTGCCGCTGAACCCCCGGACGCAAAAAGCCCCCGCACCGAAAAGGTTGCAGGGGCTTTCTTTATGGATCAGTTCCGGAGCACCCTTCACGGCTCCTGGGATTTCCCCATGGTCAGGGTCATGAGAAGATCCTCAAAGGCATCTTCATAATACATGGGCTGGGTTTCTCCGGGGTTTTGCGGGGAAACCATATTCTCACCAAAAGCCAAACCCAGATCCGTGAGGTTCTTGAATTTTCTGGCCGCCCCACTGGCTCCGGTGCGCTCCCGCTCCTCCAGCATCCCATTGTTCACCATGAGCTGATTAAATTTGATGGTGCTCATGTCCACGTTGTGTTTTTTTAAAAGGGCCGATGCGGACATGCGCTGGCGGGGTGCTTCCGTGTACTGGGGCAGTACAGATTTATCCAGACCATGGCGGTCATAGATGGCATAACAAAGGGCCAGCCGGGAGTCATCGGAAACCCGGAGCATGTCGGCAACACATTCCGCTGCCCAAAAATCCTGCTGGATCAGGATTTTGAGGGGGTGGTCGTTGCGGGAGACCTGATATGCCCCGGTGCGCCGGATGGAGGGGAGGATATCCCCGTGAATCCACCTGTTCAGCTTTTTTGCCGTTTCGGTACGGCTCTGGGCCACAAGGTAGGTCATGGCGGGCTCGCTGATGATGGTGGACTCCTGGATTCTTCCGAGGGCATCCGGGATGGGGGTAACAGCAATTCCCCCATCTCCGAAAACCT
>NZ_JAVETM010000004.1:0-128343 GCF_034006065.1 Desulfobotulus sp.
AAGCTCATGGGCCCGGGTGTCTTCGGCATCAAGGTAGTGGCAGTCATTGGTGGCCACCAGGGGAAGGGAAAGGCGTTTCGCCATATCCACAAGAAGGGTGTTGGCCTCCCGCTGGGGCATGAGTCCGTTTTCCTGAATTTCCAGGAAAAAATTCCCCTCCCCGAAAATTTTCTCGTAATACCGGGCCTTTTCCTCTGCGGCAGCCATCTGGCCCTTTAAAAGAAGCTTGGGAATTTCCCCCTGAAGGCAGGCGGAAAGGGCAATGATCCCTTCACTGTATTCGGCCAGAACAGCGTCATCCACCCTGGGTTTGTAGTAAAAACCCTTCATCTGGGCGATGGTGGCAAGCTTGCAGAGATTGCGATAGCCCGCGTTGTTGCGGGCCAGCAGCACCAGATGGGAAAGGCTTTTGGCATCTTCTGCGGTTTTGTCGGCAAGGCTGCGGGGAGCCACATAGCACTCGCATCCGATGATGGGCTTGATGCCCGCCTTGTTCGCCTTGTCATAGAATTCCAGCACACCGAACATGGTACCATGATCCGTGATGGCCACAGAATGCATGCCATCGGCTTTGGCTTTGGCAAACAGAGGATCCAGACGGATGGCCCCGTCCAGAAGGCTGTACTGGGTATGAAGATGCAGATGCACAAAATCCGGAACCGGCGTTTCCATGGCAACCCTTCCTTATTTTAAAACCCAAGGCGCAAGGCCCCCCCAAAAAAAAATTTTTGAGTCCAGGACATGAATGCCTTGATCCGAAACCTGGTGCACCTTTCATGAAGACGCTGCCTGCGGCCGCGTCTTCCAGATGCACCCTTTTTCAAAAAACTCCTGCCCCTCATAGCACAGGGAGAACGCCCTGTCACTTTCCCCTGGGACGGAAAAAAAACCCTACCTCCCGAAACAAACGGGAGACAGGGCTTGTCCTTTTTTCACTGCGCTGCGATCCGCATGGCCCATGGCCATCCGCCTTATTCCACCCGGTAGTTGGGGGCTTCCTTGGTGATGATCACATCATGCACATGGCTCTCACGCAGACCTGCGGCCGTGATCCGCACGAACCGGGCCTTTTCCCGCAGATCCTCAATGCTGTGCGCACCCACATACCCCATCCCCGCCTTGAGTCCCCCCACAAGCTGGTAGATATTCTCCGCAATGGTGCCCCTGTAAGGCACCTTGCCCACAATGCCCTCGGGCACCAGCTTGTCGTCTTCCTCCTCATCACCGAGGTAATAGCGATCCTTGCTTCCCTTTTTCATGGCTTCCAGGGAACCCATACCCCGGTAAACCTTGTAGGTCCGTCCCTGATACAGGATGGTTTCTCCGGGGCTCTCCTCTGCACCTGCCAGCAGACCTCCCAGCATCACGGAATGGGCGCCCGCACCAATGGCCTTGGTAATATCGCCGGAATACTTGATGCCACCATCCGCCACAATGGGAACACCATGCTTGTTGGCAACGCTGCGACAGTTCATGATGGCGGAAAGCTGGGGAACGCCCACGCCCGCCACAATGCGGGTGGTACAGATGGAGCCGGGTCCAATGCCCACCTTCACCGCATCCACGCCCGCTTCAATGAGGGCCTCTGCACCCTTGCCCGTTGCCACGTTGCCTGCAATGACCTGGGATTTCGGGAAGGCGCTCTTGATGGCTCTTACGGAATCCAGCACGTTCTTGGAATGACCGTGGGAGGTATCAATGCAGAGGACATCCACCCCCGCCTTGATCAGGGCAGCCGTTCTTTCCATCATATCCGGCCCCACCCCCACAGCCGCGCCAACACGCAGACGGCCCATGGCATCTTTGCAGGCAAGAGGATATTTCTTGATTTTCTCGATGTCCTTAATGGTGATCATGCCCGTAAGGCGTCCATCCTTATCCACCACAAGGAGCTTTTCAATGCGATGCTGATGCAGACGTTCCTTTGATTCTTCCAGGCTGATGCCCTCATGTACGGTCACCAGATTTTCCG
Source organism: Desulfobotulus sp. (assembly GCF_034006065.1). Taxonomy (NCBI): domain Bacteria; kingdom Pseudomonadati; phylum Thermodesulfobacteriota; class Desulfobacteria; order Desulfobacterales; family Desulfobacteraceae; genus Desulfobotulus; species Desulfobotulus sp. The sequence goes on from NZ_JAVETM010000004.1 coordinate 1,973, forward strand.
AAGTCATGACCGTACTCACCGGACGGGTCATGTCCGTTTCAAAACGAAGATCCCGATTGGTCACAATGCCCACAAGCTTGTCGCCATCCACCACAGGCACACCGGAAATGCGGTAACGACTCATGACCTTGAGTACATCTCCGATGCGCGCCGAAGGGGAGATGGTCACAGGATCCACGATCATGCCGCTTTCGGATTTTTTCACCTGATCCACTTCCCGGACCTGCTCTTCAATGGTGAGGTTCCTGTGGATGATCCCCATCCCCCCGGTTCTGGCCATACTGATGGCTGTGAGGGATTCTGTCACCGTATCCATGGCCGCGGAAACAATGGGAACATTGAGAGTGATCTCACGGGTCAGCCTGGTGGAAACATCACAGTCACTGGGCACCACATCGGAATAATTGGGTAAAAGGAGAACATCATCAAAGGAAAAGGCTTCTTCGGGTGGCATGCTCATCATGGATACTCCTCCGGAATCGGTGGGTTCAAAACGCTTGTGGCGTAGGGGATACGTCCGCCAAGGGTAGCGGGGACGCAAATCAGATATAGGGGCGGCCGGTGGGAAGCCCCCTAACCGGCCGTGAAGACAGAGAAACCGGCCCATGGAAACGAGCCGGTCTGAATTTTGGGCGTATACCTAACAGACAAAAAGGTCTTAGGCAAGTTTTAAAAAGCCTGCTTGACAGGCCACAGAGCACCCTGTAGGAGAGATTCACCTGTATTTTCCTTCCTGTCCGCATCCTCCGCACCGGGATGCCAAAGACCCTGGCAATGGGAGACATCCATGCTTATCACCATTCATCCCCAAACACCCCAGCCCCGGCAGATCCGTCAGGTAGTGGAATGCCTGAAAGATGGCGGAGTGATCATTTATCCCACAGACACCCATTATGGCATCGGATGCGACATCCAGAATAAAAAAGCCATTGAAAGGATTTACCAGATCAAGCAGAAGGAAAAAAAAGAGCCTTTCAGTTTCATCTGTCCGGATTTAACCGACATCAGTCGTTACGCCAAGGTACACAATACCGCCTATCGCATTCTGAAACGCCTTCTGCCCGGACCTTATACCTTTATCCTGGAAGGCACCCGGGAAGTTCCCCGCATGATGCTCACCAAGAGGAAAACCGCAGGCATACGGGTGCCGGATCATGCCATCGCCCAGGCCATTGTGCGGGAGTTGGGCAACCCCGTCATCTCCGCGACCGCAAGCCGCCCCGGAGAAACGGTAGAAACCCATCCCAGCCTTCTTTATGAAATATTCGGATCCCAGGTGGATATGGTCATTGATGGCGGACCTGTTCCGGGAGAGCCTTCCAGCATCATTGACCTTTCCGGCGAAACACCTGAAGTGCTTCGGGAAGGCCTGGGCAAGGTGCAGGAGTTCCTTTAAGATCCAACTCCCTACCCCGCCAGATCAGAGTCATCGTCCTGCATCCGGCATCCAGAGAAACCCTGCGTTCAGGGAAACACGACGCTCCACAGCACTCACCAGAGCTTCGGCGCTGCCGTTGATGAGATCCCAGAGCCAGGAGCGTTCCCGCTCCGGGTATACGGCCTGCCAGCCCTTATCCGGAATTCCGGCCTTCTCCGCAGCCCACACCAGGGCATCCTCAAAGTTTCCCATGCGATCCACCATCCCCAGCTCCATGGCCTCTTCTCCGGCATAGATCCTGCCGTCCGCCAGAGCCGCCACGACCCCCTCCTCCAGATTTCGACCGGAGGCCACATCCCGGACAAACTGACGGTGAAGACGATCCACAAAGGCCTGGAGAATTCTGCGGTGTTCCTCTGAAAGCTCTTTCATAGGCGAAGCCATGTCCTTGTTTTCACCGCTCTTGATCACCACAGGCTCCAGACCGATCTTCTCCACAAGGCTGCGGAAATTCGTGTACCCCATGATAACGCCGATGCTGCCCGTTACCGTGCCGGCATTGGCCATGATGCCATCGGCCGCGGCCGCCGCATAGTAACCGCCCGAGGCCGCCACACTGCCAAAGCTTGCAATCACAGGCTTTTCTTGTCGGGCGCGACGGATGGCGGTGAAAATCTCCTGGGAAGGTCCCACCCCGCCGCCCGGCGAATCCACCCGCAGGACAATGGCCCGGATGTCCTTATCCTCCCGGAATTTACGGATGTCTTCAAGGATCTGGGAGCTGTCCGTGATGACACCGTAAAGCTCCACCACGCCTATGCGCTCTCCCCCAGGCTCGGATTTTGTCATCACTGCACCCACACGCAAAAGCAGGGTACTGCCCACAATCATGGCTGTCATGGCAAGAATAAAAAACAGGTAGGGATGTCTGCGCGAGAACATGGAGTTGTTTCCTCCGTGGATGGGATGGTGCGGTGTACGCGATATCGGTTTTTTCTGCGCTCCGCCAAAGAACCCAGGACAACACAGATAAAAAAAGGGCGTAATTTTCCGGCCTCCGGGACAGGGTCCATCCCATCGCCGGTTACGCCCTTCCGTAGCCGACAAAAAAACCCGAAACCACCCGGACAAGGCATGGTTTCGGGCTTGAACTTATTTTTTACTGATCCTTGTACTTCGCCTCAAGGGTTTCCTTGAGGGTTTCTCCAAGGGAGGAGGTGGGCTTGGCATTTTCCATGGATTTCAGGTAATCGCTCATAATGGCGTCATCATCTTCCATGTCCAGCCTTTTGATGGAAAGCCCGATACGGCGCTCTTCGGAGTTGATGTTCATCACCTTGGCGGTAATGGGCTGACCAACGCTGAAGGCTTCAGAGGGCGTTTTCACCTTTTCCGTGCTGATTTCGGAAATGTGCACAAGACCTTCAATTCCCTCTTCCAGCTCCACAAAGATGCCAAAATCGGTGATGTTGGTGATGGCCCCGCTGATTTCCGTACCTACGGCATAGCGTTCCTGGACACTCTTCCAGGGATCTTCGTGGGTCTGCTTGATACCCAGGGAGAAACGCTCGTTTTCTTTGTCAATATCCAGTACCACCGCCTGAACCGTATCCCCCTTCTTGAATACTTCCGAAGGGTGCTTGATGCGCTTGGTCCAGGAAATATCGGAAATATGTACAAGGCCGTCGATGTCGTCATCAATACCGATGAAGAGACCAAAGTCCGTAATATTCTTGATCTTACCTTCGATGATGGTTCCCACGGGGTATTTTTCGCTGATCACTTCCCAGGGATTGGTCATCACCTGCTTCATGCCTAAAGAGATGCGGCGGCTGTCCGGCTTGATATCCAGCACCATGGCATCCACCACTTCCCCCACGGTAAGCACCTTGGAAGGATGGCGGATCTTACGGGTCCAGGACATTTCGGAAACATGGATGAGGCCTTCAATGCCTTCTTCCAGCTCCACAAAAGCGCCATAGTCCGTGAGGCTCACCACTTTGCCCTGCACCCGGGTTCCCACAGGATATTTGCCTGCGGCAATGGTCCAGGGATCGGGGGTCAGCTGCTTCATGCCGAGGGATACACGCTCCCGCTCCAGATCAAAGGAAAGCACCTTGACCTTGATCTGGTCTGCAACGGAAAACAACTCCGACGGATGTTTCACACGGCCCCAGGAAATGTCGGTGATGTGGAGAAGTCCATCCACACCGCCAAGGTCCACAAACACCCCGTATTCCGTGATGTTCTTGACCACGCCGTCCATGACCTTGCCTTCTTCCAGAGCGGAAAGAGTCTTGGAACGGGCTTTTTCCCTGGCGTCTTCCAGAAGAACTCGGCGGGAAAGGACGATGTTGCTCCGTTTCCGGTTGAACTTGAGTACCTTGAACTCAAAGCTCTTGCCCACAAGTTCATCCAGGTTACGCACAGGCCGCAGATCCGCCTGTGAGCCAGGCAGGAAGGCCTGAAGACCGATATCGACGGAGAAACCACCTTTGACGCGGTTGGTGATAACCCCTTCCACCACGCCGTCTTCGTCGTAGATCTTCTTGATCTCTTCCCAGACCTTGATTTTTTCGGCTTTTTCCTTGGAAAGCACCACCCGCTCTTCTTCTTCATCCCAGAGCTCGATCATGACTTCCACTTCATCGCCGACGGCAGCCTCCACCTCGCCCGCTTCGTTTCTGAATTCGTGGGCAGGGATCATCCCTTCGGATTTATATCCCACATCCACCAGAACATACTCGCGGTCCACAGAGATGATTTTGCCCTTCACCACCTCGCCTTCGGCAAACTTGCCGAAACTTTCCTCGTACTCGTTGAGCAGCTCTTCCATGCTGGGAAGGGCTTCCCCGTCGAGTTCAAGATCGTCCATTGCTTCGTTGTCTTCGAAAGCGTCCATGTTGTTACGGTTTCCCATGAAAAGTTATCCCCCTAAGCGTTATTCATGCCTCTCCCCTTCCTTTTATTATTTGAGGATGGCATATCCTTTCTTTTTTATCAGAGTTGCAGAGGGGATACAAGACAAAATATTCCGTCTGTCCTCAGGCCCTTTCCGGACAGGCCGCCCCAGGCCTTTTTCCCAAAAAAAACCCGCCGGGAAACACGAACGCTTTCCCCGACACCTCATCTTCCCTGAATTCCGCTCTTGTCTCGGATGCAACGCATCATCATGGCAAGCACCTCATCCACCGTGAGTTCGGAGGCGTCAATGTGTACCGCATCGGGAGCCGCAGCCAGGGGCGCTAAATCCCGTCCCGCGTCCTGGGCGTCCCTGCGCTGCATATCCGCAAGCACATCCTTGAGATTCTGACCTGCATGGTCAGGCAGTTCGGCATGACGCCGCCGGGCGCGCACCAGAACATCCGCTGTCAGAAAAAACTTCACATCCGCCTGGGGAAACACCACCGTACCCATGTCCCGCCCCTCAAATACCACGTCCTTTTCCGCACCCAGCTGACGCTGCACATTCAGAAGAAAGGCCCGAACCTGGGGACGCTTCGCCACAGAGGAGGCGGCCATGGACATGGCCGGGGTCCGGATTTCGGCTGTGATGTCCTCCCCATTGGCCAGAAGCTTCAGGCTTCCGGAGCCATTGCGCTCCAGGTTCAGACGCAGATTCTGAAGGAAAGCACCCAGGGCTTTTTCGTCCTCCAGGTCCACATGCTGACGCTCGGCCATCCAGGCAACACCTCGGTATAAAGCCCCCGTATCCACATAGCGATAGTCAAGAAGATCCGCAAGTTTTCTGCTGATGGTGGTTTTCCCCGCGCCTGCGGGCCCATCAATGGTAATCACCATAGAATTCATAACAACAATCTGCTTTCTGTCATCTCTGGAAAACGTTACAGTTCCCTTAAACTCTGTCAGGCCCTTCTCATCTGCTCTTCACCCGCGCTTTTGCAAAAAAACTTCATGGAATTCATCCCTCATCTTCCGGAATATCCCCAAGCACGGCGTCCAGCGCGGCCAGGCATTTTTCGTTTTCCTCCCGAAGCCCTACGGTAATCCGGATGCAGCGGGGAAAACCATACCCATGCATGGAACGCACAATCACCCCCTTGCGCAGCATGGCATCAAACACCTTTCTACCCTCCCGCCGCACATCCACAAGAAAAAAATTCGCCTCACTGGGGTGGGCGGTCAGCCCCATGGCCGCAAGCCTTTCCTGAAACCAAGCCTTGCCCTCTGCCACAACCTCCCTGGTTTTTTCAAGGAAAGCAACGTCTTCCAAAGCCGCACAAGCCCCCACCTGGGCCAGAATATTCACATTAAAGGGCTGACGCACCCGGTGCAGCCAGCCCGCCACCTCCGGTGCCATCACGCCATAGCCCACCCGGATGCCCGCCAGGCCATAGGCCTTGGAAAAGGTTCTCAACACAATGAGATTGGGATAACGATCCAGAAGGGAGATCCCCGAATGGTAATTTTCCTTTTTCACAAACTCCACATAAGCCTCATCCAGCATCACCAGCACGGAGGAAGGAATGGCATCCAGGAAGGCACACAGCTTTTCTTCCGCAATGAAGCGACCCGTGGGATTGTTCGGGTTGGTCACAAAAACCAGACGGGTCTCCCCGTCCACCGCCGAAACCATGCTATCGAGATCAAGGTCCATGTTCCGAAGGGGCACCGGAACGGCAACCCCACCTGCGGTTTTCACCAGGATATCGTACATGAGAAAGGCCGGATGGGGCATGACCGCCCTATCTCCCATCCGCATGAACGCCCGCACGGCCATGGCGATCACATCATCGGAGCCATTGCCCAGCACAAGACAATCCGGCGTCACACCCAGATGACGGGCCAGAGCCTGGGTCAGGTAATAGGCGGATCCGTCGGGATACCGATGCAGTTTGAAAAGGGCCTTCTGCATGGCATCAAGGGCCTTGGGTGAAGGCCCCAGAGGGTTTTCATTGGACGCCAGTTTCACCGCCTGCTTCAGGCCGTATTCCCGCTCCAGCTCTTCCAGGGGCTTACCGGGAACATAGGGGTCTATGGCGCGGATAAATTCTGGTACGCATATCTGCATGGTCTGATCCTTATCATGTCGGGTCTCAACCCCATCAAACATCAACGTCCTGGATCCGGTCCGGACACAGGACGCCCTCTTCCTGCCGGTGGGCAGTGATTAAAAGGAACCAGGTCTTTTGTCAACGAAGAGCAGGATCAAAAAAGGCTGCCCACCTCCAACCACACCCCCAAAAAGGGCCGGAAAGAAATCCCAGGCCAGCCCATAACTTACAGGCTGTCTTCCGGAAAAGCATTCTTTTCACAATGCCCCAGAATTTCCTCCGCCATCCGGGAAAGGGGAACTTCCCGCATACCCGCACCCCGACGCAGGGCTTCTCCGGGCATGCCGTAGACCACGGAACTTTCCCTGTCCTGGACCAGGGTAAGGGCTCCGGCCTGCCGCATTTCCCAAAGGCCGGTCACCCCATCATCCCCCATACCCGTCAGGATCACGCCGATGGCATTGGGACCTGCGGCCACAGCCACAGACCGAAAAAACACATCCGCAGAAGGCCGGTGACGGGATACCAGGGGACCGTCTTTCAGACGGATCCTGTATGTGCGGTCCCTGCGCTCCACCAGGGTATGGCGGTTCCCGGGAGCCAGGTACACATGCCCTTCCCGGAGCATATCCCCCTCTTCCGCCTCCTTCACTTCACAGGCTACGCTCGTATTCAGGTCAAAGGCAAAATTCCGTGTAAAACGCGCTGGCATATGCTGCACAATCACCATGGCAGGGGCCTGCCTGGGCCAGTTTTCCAGAAGAAAACGCAGGGTGGAAATGCCCCCTGTCGAGGCCGCCACAGCCACCACGGGCTGGGTTCTCAGATTCATCCTGCCCGTGGAAGCCGCAAGGATGGCGTCTGCGGAAGCCAGAGAACCTCCGCGCAGAACCGGGTTGTTTTCCGCAGCCGCAGCCGCATGCACCGCGTCCAGGATTCTTGCGCCCGCCACATCCATGGAGGCCGCATCTTCCGCCTTGGGCTTGGGGATAATGTCCACAGCGCCCAGGGCCAGGGCTTCTTCGGCAATGGCGTCTCCCCTGCCTGCCGTAAGAGCCGAGCAGATCACCACAGGAAGCGGATGCTGGGCCATGATCCGCTTTAAAAACTTAAGGCCGTTCATACGGGGCATTTCCACATCCAGCAGGATTACATCCGGTACTTCCCTGCGGATTTTTTCCACCGCCCCATAGGGATCCGTTGCGGTCTCCACCCGGCTTATGGCCGGATCCTTTTCCAGGATGGAGCAGAGCATGCGCCTTGCCAGGGCGGAGTCATCCACCACAAGAACGCGTAAGCCCCTGCCTTCCTTTTCACGACGGATCATCAGCCTCCCCTCCATCCTTTCCCTTCTCTGCCCTGCGCACATCCCTCAATTCAGAACGCGTGAATATCCGTGCAATGTTGAGGAATAAAAGTACCTGATCCTCCTCAAGCAGTATGGCTTCCAGAAAATCCAGGGGGACCGGTACGCCCATCTGGGGCGGCGGGCAGAGGGCGGTTTCCGCAAAGCTTCTCACACTCTCCACTCCGTCCACCCGGATACCCGCGAGAAGCTCACGGTTTTCAAAGGGAATACAGACCACCACCACAGCCGTGTCTTCCGTATGGGGGGTATGGGCCATGGCAAACTTTTTTTTGAGATCCACCACTGGCACAATGCGGCCCCTCAGATTCATCACCCCTTCGAGAAAATCCGGCGTTTTTGGGATGGGGGTGATCCGCACATCCTGGAGAACCTCCTGAACCACGGTGATGGGCAGGGCGAACATGGTATCCAGCAGCCAGAAGGTCAGACACTGTCTTTGCCCTTCATCCATGGCGCTCCCTCCCATCGGTTTTCGGATCCTGGCCATCTCCCATACCCCAGTCCTCATCCAGATCAATCACCGCTCCGCAACAGGCGGGAAAGGCCAGAGGCTTGGCCCCTGCATTTTTGCTCCCCTCTGAGGCCTCATTTTTCCTTTTTACCTTTGACAGGGAATCCGCCAGAATCTTCCGCGCTTTCGCCTCCTCTTTCTGGGAGGGCAGAGGCGTTTTTTCCCCTTGGTCATCACTGAAAAAGGCCATGGCCTGCTGCAACTGCTCCGCCTGCTCCTCCATCTGACCTGCGGCGGCGGCCATCTCCTCCGCCACATGGGCATTCTGCTGAATAATTTCGTCAAGCTGCAAAATGGCCTGGTTGACCTGGGTCACGCCCTCACTCTGCTCCTGGCTGGCTGCCGCGATCTCCTGCACCAGGGCCGCAGTACGCTCAATGCCAGGCACAAGTTTTTCCAGCATCCCTCCGGCCTCGTCCGCCTGGGTCACGCTGGTTGCAGCCAGCATGCCGATTTCACCAGCAGCCTTCTGGCTTCGTTCTGCAAGTTTGCGCACCTCAGAAGCCACAACGGCAAAACCTCTGCCATGATCCCCCGCCCTGGCCGCCTCAATGGCCGCATTCAGGGCCAGAAGATTGGTCTGACGCGCAATCTCTTCAATCACGCTGACCTTGTCCGCAATGGCTCGCATATCCTTTACCGTCCTTGCCACGGAATCGCCCGACTTTCTGGCCTCCTCCGCAGCCCGGTTGGCGATGGCCCGGGTTTCTTTGGCATTTTCCGCATTCTGATGGATGATGGAACTCATCTCTTCCATGGAGGCCGAACTCTGCTCCGCGGATGCTGCCTGTTCCGAAGCACCCTGGGCCACCAGCATGGCCGTTTCTTTCAGTTCACTGCTGGCCGTCCGGACCTGAGCCGCCGCCTCCCTCACCTTGTTGACCACAGTACTGAGATTCTCCATCATTTCCAGCAAAGCCGCTGCGATGGCATCCTTTTCTCCGATCACGCCAAAGGAGGGGCGCAGATCCCCCTGGGAAACCCGATGGGCCAGTTCGGCGGTCCGCCTCAGGCCCACCAGCATCTGATCCATGGCCTGGGCCAGACGCCCCAGCTCATCTTTCTGATGCAGGCCAATGACAAGATCATACTGACCGGATTCAATTTTTCTCGCCGCATGGGCCAGCTCCGCCAAGGGTTTTCGAATCAGCCGGATGAGCATGCCTGCCGTGAAAAGCCCAAGAATCAGAGCGCAAAGACCCAGAAGACCAAAAAGCCAGCGGGTATGACTTGCCGCCTGGGCCAGCGCCTCCACCCCTTCGGTATGCAACCGCACCGTATCCCGCGCCTGATGAAGAACTCCCAACATTTCCTCAAACTGAGGCACAACAAGGGTATCGAACATCTCCCTGGCCTCTGCAGCACCACGATTGCGCTGGGCCACCTTCTGGATCACCTCACCCAGAAGAAGATCCAGTTCCGCCAAAGCGCCCATGGTTTCCAGTTCATAAAACCCCATGGCTTCTTCCACCCGACCCAGGTTGATGGCCTCTTCAATATGGCCTGCGGAAGCATACAGACGCTGCAGGGGGGCCCTCGCGGCCCTCAGCCCCTCTTCAATCCCCAAGCCCTCCGGCCAGAGGGATTCTGTGGTGATAAAACGCCCCAGAGCCGTGCTTTCCATGGAACCCGCCACGGAAAAAGAAAAGGGAATGCCATCGGAAAATTCAGCCGCCCTCCGTAAAAGGGCCTGATTCTGCTCAAAAAGGTACACCCCTGTTCCCAGGTACCATCCCCAGGGTTCAAAATACTTCACATACCCAAGCTTGGGCACATTCCTCTCTTCCCTGTAATGGGGCCAGGCGTAGAGAAGGTAGCCCTCGCCGGAGCCCTCCACCCTCTCATTGATTTTAATAAAAAGTCCTTTCAGATAACGGTGCTCCTCCCCCAGCTCCAGGTCCTGCAGTTCCGGGAAATAGGGATGGCCCACCATGCGAGGTCGCCTGTCATGCACCCAGACATAGTCCAGCCCGCCCTTGCCGTACCGCAAAGCCATCAACAGGGACAAGGCCTTTTCCTTGCGCTGGGCCTCCGTGAGTCCGGGTTCTTCATGACATTTCTTCACAATGGACTCCGCCTGCTGGATCACATTGCGCAAAAGATCCTGATACCGGAAAAGGGAGCCTGCGCCCAGGGCCAGCTGCTCTGCCACGCGCTGACCCCACACCTGGTTCTGCTGCTTAAAAGATTGAAGCTCCTGAAGAAAATCCGGATGATCGGGCTGATACCGGGTCAGAACCCCCAGCACCCTGCGGTGCAGCAGGCCGTACTGCCCCTCCATCTGAACAAAAAGGGGGGCCAGCTCCGGAATGCGGGCTTCCATCCAGGCGCGCTCTTCGCCAGCCAGCCAGGCCCCAAAGGCTGTGGCCTCCTTCTTCTTGTGCACCACAACCTTTTCCCCGCCCATGAGGTGGGCCCCCAGTCTGCGGGAAGCCTGCAGAAGCTCCACCTCTTTCACGGCCAGGATGCCATCCATGCGGCTTCCGTCAATCAGGGCGTTTCCCCGGTGGGCCATACGATCCACTCCCAAAAAACCTGTGAGGATCATTCCGGCAAGAAATACCAGCAGGATACCAAAACCAAGGCCCAGCTTCACGCCAATTCCCAGATCTTTCCACCTCATGGACCCACGCCCCTTCCTCCGCCCTCTTCTGAGCGGACGGCTTCCGCCACGGTGTTTGCCCTTGCTCCGGGGCCGCCCTTCCTGGTTTCCACACCGCCCCCCCCGTCCTTCTCCCTTTTTTCCGCACAGGCCCGACGCCATACGCCCTGAATATCCAGAACAAAGGCGATACTCCCGTCTCCCATCACCGTTGCACCGGCAATGCCATCTTGCCGGTCATCGTACCATGCACCCATGGATTTAATCACCACCTGCTGGACACCGCAAAGGACATCCACCACAAGGCCCACAAACCCGGCCTCTGTCCGGACAAACACCACCTGGGCGCCTTCTGTGCAAAGACTTTCCATGGCGAAAAAATCCGCCAGCACGATATAGGGCAGGGCGGTTTTCCGGAAACGGATCAGACGCTCCCGGGCTCCCACTTCCCTTTTCAGAGGTACAAAGTCCATGCAGGCCTCCACCTGGGAGATGGGAATGGCAAAAACGCTCTCCCCCACCCTTACCATGAGGCATTCCACAATGGCCAGGGTCAGAGGCAGGGATAAAAGCACCCGGGTGCCCTTTCCAGACTCGCTGGTCAGCCGGATTCTTCCGGCCAGAGCCTCCACCTGACGCCGCACCACATCCATCCCCACCCCGCGTCCGGAAACCGCTCCTACGGCAGCGGCGGTGGAAAGGCCGGGATAAAAAATAAGGGCGTCCACATCCCCGGCTTCCGGATTCTCATCCTCCCTGACCAATCCCCTTTCCCGCGCCCTGGACAGCACAGCCGTTCGGTCGATGCCCCTGCCATCATCCTCAACGGTGATCTCCACACGGCCTTCCACCGCAGCAGCGGAAAGTTTCAGCCTGCCTGCGGCGGTTTTTCCCTTCCGCCTGCGCTCCTCAGGCAGCTCTATGCCATGGCTTAAGGCATTGCGGACCAGGTGCACCAGGGGTTCCCCGATGCCGTCAATCAACCCCTTGTCAAGCTCCGTTTCCCCACCTTCCATTTCAAGGATCACCTCCTTGCCAAGGTCCCGGCAGAGGTCCCGCACCATACGGCGGAAACGGGCAAAGGTTCCGGCAATGGGCGTCATTCGCAGATTCAGAACACAATCTTTCAGATTCATGGCAATGCGGTCCAGCCCCTCGAGACATTCTTCCAGAACGGGAATCCGCAGCGTACGGTTCAGATCGTTGAGCCGGGCCTGCTGCATCACCAGCTCTCCCACAAGACTCATGAGGGTGTCCAAGCGAAAGGCCGCAATGCGGATATCTTCTCCTTCGGGGGGATGGGGCTCCACCGGGGGCTTCTCGCGGGAAAAGGAATGGCTTGCCGTTTTTCCGTCCGCATTTTCAGCCGGGGTCAGAGGGGAGGATGGGACTGGGGGCTCAAAGACCATGGCGGAAGGCAGAACCTCCATGCGAAGCACACTGTCTTCCGCCACAAAAAGAAAAACATCCTCGATCTCCTTTTCCAAAGCCTGGGTTTCCAGCACCATGTCAAAGGCCAGAAAACAGGTTTCTGGGGCAAGATTCTCAAGGTCGGGCACCTCATCGGTCACCACCCGCACCGAAAGGACGCCAAGGTCCCGCAACTCCTCAAGAACCATGCCCGGATCCATACCGGCTGTGAAAATGGCAGGAAAGGGTTTGAAGAAAATCGCGATTTTTCTTTTTTCCGCAGGGGACTGTTCGGGTTTTTCCGAAAGGCTGGCCGTGGCTTTCACCAGGGCTTGGGCAAGATCACGCTCATTCACCGCCCCGGTCTCCGGATCTTCCGCCAGAAGACGCAGGGCATCGGTAAGGCGCAGCACCAGGGAAATCAGTTCCGCGTCCGGATGCACCTTTAATTCCCGCACCCGCTCAATGAGGGATTCCAGTTCATGGGCCAGACCGGCAAGCCGCGTAAGCCCAAACATGGCGGCGGAGCCTTTCAGGGTATGAACCGCACGGAACAGGCGATGCACAGCATCCGGGTCCGAAGCCTCCGTCTCCAGGTCCAGAACCGCCGTTTCCATGTCGCTGAAAAGATCTGCGACCTCACTGCGGAATACATCCCCAAGCTCCTTTTGCAGGGAAAACTCCATATCCGTCATGTCAGGCTCCAGGAAGACCGATGAAACGTCGGATCAGCTGCTGAAGGGCATCCGGCTTAAAGGGTTTTTCAATCCAGGCGGAGGCCCCGGCCTCCCGGGCTTCCCGCCGTTTTTCCGGCTCCAGGGGATTGGTGAAAATAATCACAGGAACAAAACGACAAGCACCTTTGGCGCGGATCCGTCTCACAAGCTCAATGCCGCTGCATCCGGGCATGTGCAGATCCGTCACCACGAGATCCGGGCACAGACCCTGCTCCAGAAGAATAAGGGCCTGTTCTCCGTCTTCCGCCTCATCCACCCCATATCCGGCACGGGTCAGGGAAAAACGCACCAGCATCCGGATGCTGGGCGCGTCATCCACCACAAGAATCCTTTTGCCCATATCAGGCTTCTCCGCCGGAGACCGGGATTTCCTCTGACAGATCCAAGCCAATGCGCATGGCGGCTGCGCTCAGCTCAGGGCCGGGAATAAGGGAAAAGGAGAGTCCCCGCTTCACGCAGGTTCGGGAAAGGGCGCAGAGCATCTGCACAAAGGCCGTGTCACAGCGGCTGGCTTCGCTGCAATCCAGAATCAAACCCGGAGTCTCCTCCAGTATTTTCAGAACCTCGTCTTTCAGACCCGCCACCTCATAGATGGTCAACGGCCCCGAAAGCCTGTGGACAATGGCCTCCATGTTTTCCCTTTATACGCCCTGCATGGCTTCTGCGCCGCCAGTGCCGAGGTGCCGGTGATAACGGACGGCATTACGGACTTCCATACGCAGCTCGTTGTCATCCCAGGGTTTCTTCAAAAAGACATTCACAGTCCAGGAATTGAGTCCTCCCACCACCACTTCCACATCCGAATAGGCCGTCAACATGATACGAACGGTTTCCGGGGAATGATCCCGCACTTTTTCAAGAAGCTCAAGACCTGTCATGTGGGGCATACGCTGATCCGCCACAACAACCACAGGCTGAAGAAGGGGCAGGGCTTCCAGGGCTTCCAGGGGATTTTCAAAGGTGTGCAGGACATAACCGTCATTGCGGAACAAACGACGGAGACTCTGGAGGATACGGGGTTCATCATCCACAAAAAAAATGCAAGGGGTCATAAGCGTACACCTGGGGAGAGTTTCATTAGGGAACAAAAAAACAGGATCAGGGAGCCTGCAAAAGCAAAGGTTTACAACTTATGGAGATTTGTAGCACAATCCCGCTCCGAGGCAAAGAATATCCTTGTTCCGGGGTCCGGCCCCCAGGAAATCCGGGCCCCCAATTCTCCCCCCACCCCCACTACGGAGTTGGTATGATCCGCACAGGGCTTGAAAATCTTTTACAAAATCCCCCCGCCTTTCTTGCGGGAAAAAAACTCGGCCTTCTGGCCAATCCCGCTTCCATCGGTCCCGATTACCGCCATGCAAAGGAGCTCATCGCCAAACGCTTTCCCGGTCGGCTCTGCGCTCTTTTTTCTCCGCAGCATGGTTTTTTTGCTGAAAAACAAGACAACATGATTGAATCCGACCACAGCCGGGATTCCCTCTTGGGCATTCCCGTTTTCAGCCTTTACGGAGAAACCCGCATCCCCACCCAGGAGATGCTCGCCCATGTGGACGCCCTGCTTGTGGATATCCAGGATGTGGGAACAAGGGTCTACACCTTCATCCATACCCTCACGCTCTGCATGGAAGCCGCACGGGATGCGAATATCCCCCTGGTGGTTCTCGACAGACCCAACCCCATCTCCGGCATGCGGGTGGAGGGCAACGTGCTGGAGCCTGACCAGGCCTCCTTTGTGGGACGCCACCCCATCCCCATGCGCCATGGCCTCACCATGGGCGAATACGCCCTCATGGCCAACAAGGTCTTCCATATCGGAGCGGATCTTGCCGTCATTCCCATGACCGGCTGGCGCAGGGACATGTTTTTCCGGGATACAGGGCTGCCCTGGGTGCTGCCTTCGCCCAACATGCCCACTCCGGAAACCGCCCTTGTCTATCCCGGCCAGGTCATCTGGGAAGGCACCCAGCTTTCCGAAGGCCGGGGAACCACCAAGCCCTTTGAGTTCTTCGGAGCCCCCTGGCTGGACACCGGGGCTATCCTTAAAAATCTGCCCCAAGACGCCCTGGAAGGCAGCATCCTGCGCCCTCTCATCTTCGAACCCACCTCAGGCAAGCACGCAGGCACACCCTGCCATGGTTTCCAGATCCATGTGACCCAAGCCACAAAGCACCAGCCCTATTACCAGAGCCTCTGTCTGCTCAAGGCTGTGATGGATCGCCACCCCACGCATTTTGCCTTCAAGAATCCGCCCTATGAATACGAAATGGAAAAGCTGCCCATGGATCTCATCCTGGGAAGCAGGCGACTGCGGGAAGCCATTGCTGCAAGACAAAGCGTGAAGGAGATGCGGCAGAACTGGGAAAAAGACCGCCTTGCCTATTGCCGGAAAACCGCTGGCTTTCTTCTTTATGGGCCCAAAGGAGATTTTGATCCTGATTCTTAAAAGACCCTATGCTGCGTTTTTTTAAAATCCCCCCGATCTTTAAAAAAAATCCCCTGATCATCCCCCTTTAAGGGGAGCGGGTTTAAAAAAAGTCTAAACCCCGCCCCAAACCCTGCCGATGAGAATTTCAAACGCCCCGCAGCAAGGTCAGGGGGTTTTTTCACCCCGGCGGCGTTTACGAAAGGGGGACATCATGTTGCTTGAAGCCTTCAAAAAATACAAAGCCATCCGCAATATGGAGATAGGAGAAGAAGGGTATGGTCAGGTGGGTTCCCTTTTCCGGGATGAACACGACCGCCTCTGGCTGCACCTGAATGGCAAGGTTTCCAGACGTTATAACGGCAATCTCACACCCCTGATCCGGAGAACCGGAGAACAGCTTTTTTCCTTTGATGTCGACACCAGCGAAGATCTGTTTACACCTTTTCTCGCAAAGGCCCGCAATCTGGAGCGCCACGCCGATTTTCTCTGCCTCGACGCCCCAGCCGTTTTTACGGAAAAAGCAACCCTGCAAAGGCCGCAGCTGACTCAGGCCTCTCCTTCTCCCTATGGGGAAATCCTGGCGCCGCTTTTTCATATTTTCATGGCGCCTGAAGTCCTCAATGAGGTACTCATCCGGACCAGTGTTCCGGAAATCATCCGGGGAGACCTTCCCTTAAGCAGCGGTGTTATTCTCTATGGAGAAGGGGGCACGGGAAAAACGGCTCTGCAGAAGGCCATCGGCGAGGTGTATGAAAAGGCAGGCTGCCATTGTGCAGAGCTCAATGTGGCGGCCCTCAGTGAAAAATACATTGGCTCTCTGGCCCATAACCTGGATGCCGCCATTGCAGAAATTCTGGAAAAAACCCGTAAAAACCAAAAACCCGCCTTCATCTTTCTCGATGAGGCCACGTCCCTTGTCATGAACGGAGCCAGCCATAACAGCTCCGGCGTGGACTATTACCAGGAGGCTGTGGATGTATTGAAAAAATACATCGCCAATTATCCGGAACTGGTGTTCAGCATCACCACCAACGCAGATCCAGAAGTCTTTGACGACACCCTGGTACGGGACGGTCGCCTGGCACCCATCCGGATTCCGGCTCCGGGCCCAGGGGAAAAAGCCGCCATGTGGCGCTTTTTCCTGAAAAAATACGGTATATTCCAGGAGGTAAGCCCAGAGGAGGCCATGGTTCTTGCCCATGGTATCCCCCATGAAAAGGGGGCCTTCATCAGTCGATTCTGCAAGGACTACCTTGCCAGAAAAAAACTCGACATGGAAACCGCACGGGCGGGTTCCGCATCTCTGCTGGATGCCCTTGCAGCCGGCAACTTCATTACCCTGGATGCGGTAAGGCAAACCCTGTCCCTTGATATCCTCATCACGGACATACGGAAGACCCTTGATTTAAGACCTTCCAAACCTCAGAAACCCGCTGTGGGCTTTCTCAAAAAATCCGCAGCCTGAGAAAATCCCTTTCATCCGTGCCCGCACGGGGCGTGAGGATCCCGTAAGATCCCCTTGCAGCCAAGGCCTCACCCAAGCGTCAGCTTACCCCGTGCCCTCCCTCCTCCTCCTTGTGGCCTTGCGTCCCGGACATCCTATGGGGACGCGCCATAACCCCGGTCCGGCGGCAGATTCCCACTGCGGGCTGCCGCCTGGGCCAGGGTATCACAGCGCTCATTCTCCGGATGACCGCTGTGCCCTTTCACCCAGGCAAACCGCACGTCCATAGCCTCCGAAAGCTCCAGAAGCCTTTCCCATAAATCCGCATTCAGGGCTGGAGTGCCATCGGATTTCTTCCATCCCCTTGCCCGCCATCCCAGGGCCCATTTTTTTTCAATGCCCTGCACCACATATCGGGAATCCGAAGTAAGCAGAACCGGAAGCCCCCTGCCCTTGACCGCCTCCAGTCCCACAATGGCTCCCATAAGCTCCATGCGGTTGTTGGTGGTCAGGGAAAATCCACCACTGAACACCGCCTCGCTTCCATCCTCATAAACCACCACGCATCCGTAACCCCCAGGCCCCGGATTCCCGATGGCTCCTCCATCGCTGTACACGCGGATGGGACGATCTTCTGCCTCTGAAGAGGCCTGTAGCAGGGCCGAAGGGGGCTTAACCACCTTTTTTCCCTTTCCGCCGACAGGCAGTGTATCCACCGCCTGCCCCCGCATGAAGGCTTCAGCGTCTTCTTTTCGCTCAAACCCCTTATACTGCGCTGCGGGAAATCCCGTCACCTGAACCTGTGCACCCTCCGGCCCGAACCACTCCGTGTAGATTCCCGGTTTTCTGCCGCGCAGCACCGCATAGTATTTTTTCTTTGCCGCCAATGGGACCCCCTGCTTTCTTGCTGGCTTTCCATAAGAAATCATTGCTGAAAAAAGAAAGCCATGGTAAAAAATTTTTAAAATACCCGCCAAAAGAATCCCGCCAACGACACCCGCCTCCCTGATCTCAGGCGGCCGATGGGCCGCCGCCCGCCTTACTTCTGTCCATTTCTGCCCCCAAGTCTCTGGGCATGCGCAGGTCCTCCTGATTTTCCCCAAAAAAGAGCCCAAAGCCCCCTTCCCGTCCGGCCATCCTTGACACTCTCAAGGCTTTTCACATATAGGAATAAACACTGAACGGACGGATTCAGAGCCGCCTTTCCCCTCTTCTATGCAAGGACGAAAAAAACCATGACGCAGGAATCCCCCCCTTTCACAGGCATGCCCGCCGCTCTGGGCGCACTGGTTCTGGAGCGCATCCGCCTTGCCGGACATTTTGCCCTCTTTCTGGGGGCGGGTTTTTTTCACATTTTTTCCTGGCCCCTGCAAGCCCGTAAAATCCTGCAGCAGATCTATTTCATCGGTGCCAAGTCCCTTCTTGTCATCTGCCTCACAGGCCTTTTCACGGGCATGGTCCTGGGACTCCAGGGCTATTACACCCTCATCAAATTCGGCTCCGAAGGCTATCTCGGATCCGCCGTCGCCCTGACCCTCATCCGCGAACTCGGCCCCGTACTGACCGCCATTATGGTCACAGCCCGGGCCGGTTCCGCCATGACCGCAGAAATCGGTATCCTGCGCATCTCAGAACAGATAGACGCCCTTAAAACCATGAACATCCAGCCCATCCGCTTTCTCTTCAGCCCCAGGCTGGCCGCAGCCATCATCAGCATTCCCCTTCTTGCATCCTTTTTCAACGTGGTGGGTATCATCGGCGGCTATCTCACAGGCTCCAAACTCCTTGGCATCAATCCGGGCGTCTATTTTGCCAGGGTGGAATCCAGCATTCTCCTCAGCGATGTGACCGGAGGGCTTTTAAAATCCCTGGTCTTTGCCGTTGTGGTGGCTTCGGTCTGCTGTTACCAGGGATATTACACCCACAGACGCAAAGGCTCCTTCGGATCGAAAAGTGTGGGGCTCTCCACCACTTCCGCCGTTGTACAGAGCTCGGTGCTGATTCTCATCACCGATTATATCCTCACCTCCTTTCTCCTGTGAGACGCCATGGAAACGCCTCTGATCCGCCTTGTCAATGTTCATAAGAATTTTGGATCCAATGCCGTACTCCGCGGTGTTTCTCTGGATATCGCCGAAGGAAAAACCACGGCCATCATCGGAAAAAGCGGGGAAGGCAAAAGCGTGCTGCTCAAGCACATCATCGGGCTCATGCAGCCCAGCCAGGGAGAAATCCTCTACAGGGAAAAACCCATCCTGAAAATGGACAGAAAAGAGACCCGGGCCTTTCGCAGCCGCATGAGCTATATGTTCCAGGGCTGCGCCCTCTTTGATTCCATGACGATCTTTGATAACATTGCCCTGCCCCTTGTGGAAGGAACCCGGCTTTCTCCCGCAGCCATCCGGAAAAAAGTGCTCCTCCGGCTGGAACAACTGGATCTTGGGGATGTGGGCCGCCTCTACCCCTCCCAGATTTCCGGCGGCATGATGAAGCGGGTCGCCATGGCCAGAGCCCTGGTCACAGATCCCGAGGTGGTCCTTTTTGATGAGCCCACCACGGGCCTTGACCCCATCCGCAAAAACGCCGTGCACGCCATGATCGCGGACTACCAGCGTCAGTTCGGCTTCACCGCCCTTGTGGTCAGCCATGAAATCCCGGATATCTTTCACATCGCCCAGAACATTATCATGCTTGATGAAGGCCTGATTGTCTTTTCCGGCGTGTCGGAAGAAATCCAGGCCTGCCAGATCCCGGAGGTCCGTCGGTTCATCCGGGGTGAAAACCATTTAAAATCCATTGACTGATGGCCTCCCAACCCCCATGGAGTCTTTTATGAAAAAAAGCGCCCTTGAAACCACCGTCGGCATCTTTGTCATCATCGGCATTTTATGCACGGCCTACCTTACGGTCCAGCTGGGCAAGATGGAACTCATTGGCAGCAATTATTACACCATTGAAGCCCGTTTTGCCTCCGTATCCGGCCTGACCAACGGTGCCCGCGTGGAAATCGCAGGGGTGCAGGTCGGCAGTGTCAGCCGGATCTCCCTCGACCCTGAACGCCTGGTTGCCGTACTGCACCTGAAAATCCAGAAAAACATTCCCATATCCGAAGATACCATTGCCTCCATCAAAACCTCAGGACTCATCGGCGACAAATACATCCGCCTTTCCCCCGGCGGCTCCGACCTCCTCCTGGCTGAGGGTGATCTCCTTCTGGAAACGGAATCCCCCCTTGATATTGAAGATCTGATCGCAAAATACGTCTTTGGCGGTGTTCAATAGGCAGCAGACTAAAAAAAACAAAAAGGAGTTCTCCCATGGCTGCACTCCGGAATCTCTTGATTCTTTTTCTCTTATCCCTTGCTCTTCCCCTGGCTTCCCTTGCGGAAACAGGTCCCCTTGAAACCATACGGACCCGCATTGATGCCGCCATCGCCATTCTGCAGGATCCCACATACAAAGACGCAACCCCTGAGCTTGCCGAGCAGCAGCACCAGCAACTCTTTGATCATGTACAAGACATCTTTGACTTCAGAACCATCTCCATGCTGGCCACAGGCCGCAACTGGCGTCGTTTTTCCGAACCCCAGCAGCAGGAGTTTTCCGATCTTTTCGCAAAGCTTCTTGCCAACACCTATATCGAAAAGGTGCAGGACAATTTTAAAAACGAAAAGGTGGTTTATGATCAGGAAACCCTGATCAGCCAGGACAGATCCGAAGTCAGCAGCCGGGTGGTTCTCAGCCAGGGCGAGGTTCCCGTGCTGTATAAACTCCGCAATATCCGCAACGAGTGGCGCATTTACGATATTCAGATCGAAGGCATCAGCCTTGTGCAGAATTACCGCAGCCAGTTTGAAGACTTTCTTTTTCGCAGAGAACCTGCGGACCTGATCCGCCATATGCAGGCCAAAATCAAAGAACTGGAAACAAACCGCATCCAGCGCCGCAAGGATGGAAAAACCAGCGAAGAGGCCGACAAGGACAAAGCCCTGCGCATCCTCTGATCCCGCTTCTCTGGGGATCTATTCCGTTTCCGGGCCTCCTCCCTTACCCGGGGCAGGCCCTTTTTTTTACGGCTCCGGTAGTCCGCCAGGGCCTTAACGCCAAAAATCAAGGAACTCCCCTTCCATGCGCGCCTTCTCCCTTTTACTTTTCAGTCTTCTTTTTCTTCTCAACCTCCCTTCCCAGGCCCATGCCGAGGCCTACTGGGACCATGAGGACAATGATTTTTTTGCCGAACTTGAAGCCGAATACGCCACATCCCCAGGCCTTTACGTTGCTGACCCCCTGGAGTCCCTCAACCGGGGCATTTTCATTGTCAATGACCGCCTCTACTTCTGGGTCCTCAAACCTGTTGCCACAGGTTGGCGCACTGTGACGCCCTCTCCTGTACGCACAGGCATCCGCAATGCCTTTCACAACCTTGCCGCTCCGGTCCGGGTGGTGAACCAGCTGCTCCAGGGCAAGGGCAAGGCTGCGGCTGCGGAAACGGGGAAATTTCTCGTCAACTCCATCTGGGGCATTTTCGGGCTTATCGACGCCTCCCAGCAGATCCCCTCCCTCCAGGTACCTTCGGAGGATCTGGGCCAGACCCTGGGAAAATGGGGCATTGGCAACGGCTTTTACCTGGTCCTTCCCCTGCTGGGCCCCACCACCCTCCGGGACGGTATCGGCCAGGCGGGTGACTTTTTCCTGCAACCCACCACCTATGCAGATTGGGACACCCGCACCCGCCTTGGGGTGAAAGGCGGGCAGACCGTTAACACCACCTCCTTTCACATCGGTGATTATGAGACCATCAAGAATGCCTCGGTGGATCCCTACACAGCCATCCGCAATGGCTATATCCAGATGCGTATGCAGGCCATCAGCCAGTGAGAAGGGAAAAAAGGGTCTCCCTGCATCACGGAAACACCCAAACCATAACAACAACCTCTTTTATCCGCCCTCTTTCAGGATTTTCCAGGAAAATTCACAGCCATCTCCCACTTAAAGGAACCCATCATGATTATGATCATCACAACCACCAATGAAATCCCAGGATCACCTCCCTATACCATATTGGGCATGGTGGAAGGATCCGTTGTCTTCAGCAGGCACCTGGGTAAGGATATTCTCGCCGCACTTAAATCCCTGATCGGGGGTGAGCTCAAAGGCTACACCCAATTGCTGGAGGAATCCCGGAAAAGGGCCATGCAGCGCATGATCGCCCAGGCCCAGGCCATGGAAGCGGACGCCATCCTCTGCGTCCGATATTCCACCTCATCCATCATGGCCACATCTTCAGAAGTCCTTTGCTACGGAACAGCCGTTTCCTTCCGCTGATTCTTTTCACATCATAAAAAACCACTGAAAGCACAAGGCTGTCCCCCCTTTGCATGAAAGGAGAACAGCCTTATCGTCTCCCCGGTGTCTTCCAGAAAATTTCTTATTTAAAATAGTTCAGCAGGGCATGGAGGTTGGTCAAAGGATGGGGCGGACATCCGGGGATGAAAAGATCCACGGGAAGAATGCTGTCCAAGCCCTCACTCACTTCAGGGCTGCCCCGGAAAGGACCGCCGCTGAGGGCACAGCTTCCCACGGCAATGACCACCCTGGGAGAGGGAACAGCCTCAAAGGTCTGGAGCAGGGCTGTTCTCATGTTCCGGGACACAGGCCCTGTCACCACAATGCCGTCCGCATGGCGGGGGGATGCAACAAAATTGATGCCGAAACGGGCCAGATCAAAAAAGGGGGTGGCGAGAACATTGAGATCCGCCTCACAGGCATTGCAGCCCGCAGCCGACACCTGCCGCAGCTGCAGAGAGCGGCCAAAGAGCTTTTTGAAATGCTTTTTCGAGTGCGCGGCCAGCTCAGGCAGGCCCCCATCGGTCAGAAGGTGGGCCTTTTCCGCAACGGATATGCCGAAATCCCGGGTAAAGGTGACAAACTTTCCTTCGGAAATCCGCTCACAATCTCCGCAGAACACACAGCGGCCCATGTCAATGCGAAGGTTTTTTCCGTCAATGGCCTGCTGGGGACAGCTTTCCACACAGCGTTTTACCAGATGGGAAGGTGCTTTGGCATTCACCTCGGGTCTTCCCCGGTAGCGTTCCGGCAGGGTGATCCCTTCTTTGGGATAGGGGGATGTCCTGTAGCCCTGCTCCATTCTGTTTTTCAGTATTTTCAGCATGGTATTCTCTCATCTATCCGATATCCGAAGGCAGAACCGCCCTCAGGGAGGTCCGGATTTTTAAAGGTCAAAACCGCAGTAGGAGAGGTTGAAGCTCTTGTTGTTCAGGGGAAAATCCGAGATCTCCGTATTCCGCAGGGCCATGGACAGACCGTTCCAGTTGTGGAAAGAAGGGTCCTTCACCTTGTAGCGAAGAATGCCGCCCCTTTCATCGGTGAGAATGCAGTGGGAAACCTCACCCCGCCAGGCCTCATTGAGGGTGACCACAAAGGAGGAAGGGGTCAGGGCATGATCCCCGTTCTCCACACACCGGGTCACGATGGGGCCATTGAGAAGGGCTTTTACCATATCAAGGGATTGCAGAATCTCTTCGGCCCGCACCATGGCCCGGGCATGGACATCGCCTCCGGTTTTGGCGTTTTCGGGAATATCAATCCGTCCGTAATGCTCCGTCGGAAAAACCCGCCTTGCATCATAGGCCAGCCCACAGGCCCGGCCCGCAGGTCCCACAAGCCCCAGCTTCCGGGCATCCTCCTGACTTACAGCGCCGCAGTGGTCAAAACGGGCCTGCACACTGGGCGTGGTAAGAAGGAGTCGGATCACATGGCTCACCTGGGGGGCCAGCTCCCCAAGCCGTCTGTTCAGCTCTTTGCGGATCTCATCGGTGATGGCAAAACGCACCCCGCCGGGACGCACCAGCCCCTTACCAAAGCGATTGCCGCAGACGAGAAGGGAGAGGTTGAGAAAATCCCCCCGGAGCCGTCCGAAATAGCTGGCGGGCGGCAGAAAGGCCACATCTCCGCTCAGAGCGCCCAGATCGCCAATGTGATTGGCCAGACGTTCAAACTCTAAGGCCACGGTACGGATCACCCGGGCTCCCTCATCCGGAGTCAGGCCGGAAAGGGCCTCCACCGCCTGGGCGCAGCAGAGCCCGTGCCCCACGGAGGTGTCACCCGCAATGCTTTCCGCAAGCAGGGAAAGCCTGCGGGAAGAAGCACCCTTCAGCAGAGCCTCCACCCCCCGGTGCTGGTAACCCAGCTGGATTTCGAGGTTGAGCACCCGCTCGCCGATGCAGTTAAAGCGAAAATGCCCCGGCTCAATGACTCCCGCATGGACGGGCCCAACGGCCACCTCATGGATTTCTTCGCCTTCCACCCGGTAATAGGGATAGTTTCCGGGAATATCCTCCCTGTAGTCATTGCCGAACACATCGGCAAGGCCCCGCTCGTTGGCGTGGTAACGCACCATTTTCAGCCAGGGATGTCCTTCTGGCCGAATACCGGCCTGCTCTGCAATCTCCCGCTCAAAGAGATGAAAGGGTTCGCAGCGCAGGGTTAAGGCAGGATAGCTTTCCTCCGCCTCACAGCTTGCCACCAGCAGGCGGTCTGTCCGCAGCACGGCCAGGAGCCGGGGCCGCTCTTTTTCCATGAAGGCGAAAAAATGTACCACCTGTCCGCCCTTTTCCACAATGCGGCAGGCCCCCTCGCGGAAATCTTCAAAGGAAAGGAGGGGAAGATCCTCCCGCGCAAGAAGCGTGCTGTGGGAAATTTCCAGAAATTTCGTTTCCATCAGTATCCTCCTCCAATGGAGCGCACCGCAGCCGCGATGGTCCGGTACAGGGTCTCCGGCATCCAGAAGGAGAGAACCAGAGAGGTGGCCAGCAGGGCGTACTGGGGCCAGAGCATCCAGTTGGTGACATGCAGCCTGTGGGCCGTTGTGGTCTCGTCAAAGGAAATGGACATGATCTGATAGCAGAATCCCGCAAAAATCACGCAGAGACTTGCGATGAAAAGACAGGCCACCGCATGGTGACCGGCCTGAAAGGTTCCGATGATGATGAGCATTTCCCCGAGAAACATGCCAAAGGGCGGAAAACCGGAGATGGCGGCAAAACCTGCGAAAAAAACCACAAAGGTGCGGGGCATGCGGGTTACAAGATCCCCCACGTTCTGGATGATCCGGCACCCGTAGCCCAGGAGGATGTTCCCGGAGGTGAGAAAAAGGGAAGACTTGATAAGGCTGTGGTGGATGAGGCAGAGCATGGCTCCGTACACACCGATTCCTCCCACGCCGGTGCCAAAGGCGATAATCCCCATGTTCTCAATGCTGGAGTAGGCAAGAAGCCTTTTGTACTCACTCTGCTTAAGAATGTAGGTGGCTGCGGCCAGGATGGAAAGGATGCCGAAAAACATGAGGGTTCCGCCGGAAAAAGCCCCCAGACCTGCGGCCACCATGACCTTGTGGGTTTTGAAAATCCCAAGATAGGCGCAGTTGAGCAGCACCCCGGAGAGAAGGGCCGAGGCCGGGCTGGGGGCCTCGCTGTGGGCGTCGGGAAGCCAGGTGTGCATGGGGGCCAGGCCCATTTTGGTGCCATAGCCCACCAGAATGAAGACAAAGCCCGCCTTGAGCCAGAAGGGATCCAGACGGGTGGCCACATCCGTGAGTGCGGAAAAGGACACCGGAGCCTCCACATGCCCCGCATCCATGGCCACGGTGATGAGCACGGAACCGAGAAGGGCCATGGCAATGCCCACGGAGCAGATCAGCACATACTTCCAGGTGGCCTCCAGGGCCTTGGCCGTGCGGTAGGTGTAGATCAGAGGGGCGCTGGCCAGGGTGGTGGCTTCAATGGCGATCCACATGACCATGATATGGTCTGACACGGTGACCATGGTCATGGTGGAAAGAAAAAGCAGCATGGAACCGATGAAAACGGGCTCGGACTCGAGCTCCGCCATTTTGAGGTAGGAGGTGGAATAGATGGATACGAGGAAAAAAAGGAGAGAAATCACAATAAGGGAAAGGAGTCCCTCGGGTGTGACCGCAAAATAGGCCGGGTAAAGGGCCTCGGGTCTTAAGGCCCAGAGCATCAGGGAGAAAAAAAGATGGGCAACCCCTGTGATGACCAGCAGCATCCGGCCCATATTTTTCGGTATGAAAAAGGCCAGAACCCCCGTGATGAAGGGGATGAGAATAATGAGTTCAACCATGGATCACGCCCCTATTCCTTTAATGTACGGAGCAATGCCGTATCAATGTCGTCAAAGGTATGTTTGATGTTCTGGAGAATGATGGCCATGATCATGACCGCAGCCAGAATATCAAGGAGAATGCCGAATTCCACAATGTGGATGGCGCGGATGGAGAAGGTGGTGCCCACAAGGTAGATGCCGTTTTCCATCATGATATAGCCAAGCACCATGGCAATGGCGTTTCTCCTTGCAATGAGAATGAACATGCCCGCCACAAGGAGGGTGATGGTGGTGGGCATGAGCAGGACGCTCTCACTGCTGGAAGGCAGGGTGAAATTCCGGCTGACAAAGGTAGCGGCCACAATGAGGGCAAGACCGATGAGCACGGAGGCGTTGTAGCCTATGATGGGTTCCACCTCCCGCCGGATGGCCACCTTGCGGATGGCCATGTAAATGCACAGGGGAATGATGATCCCCCGGATCACCAGGGTAACGAGGGTGAAGGCAATGCCACCCAGCCCCGTGGTGTGATCCAGAAACAGAGGGGCCAGGGAAACAAAGACCCCCTGAAAGGCCACCAGCTTGATCAGTCCGGGCAACATGCTGGATCCAAAGGAAAAGAGGATGGAAAGCAGGACAAGGGCCAGTATGGTGTCAAGGGGTTCGATCATTTGATAAACTCCAGGGTGATGATGGTTGCAAAAACAGCCAGCCCAAAGGAGGTGATGACAAACCTCGGCACGCGATCCATCCGGAAACGGGCCACAACGGATTCCGTGATGCCCACAGCGCCGTACACCAGAAAGAGGGCCAGACCGAAAAGGGCCAGATCCATGAGAAAAAAGCCCGTATGCACGGGAATCACCAGCAGGGCCACAAGCGACGCATACAGAAAAAGCTTGCAGAAGGCTGCAAGCTCAATGAATCCGAAATCCGGGCCGCTGTGATCCAGCACCATGACCTCATGGATCATGGTCAGCTCCAGGTGTGTGGCGGGATCATCCACGGGTACCCGGGAGTTTTCCGTCAGAAGGACAATGAAAAGGGCAATGACCACAATGAAAAGGGGAGCCCCCGCCATCTGCCAGAGCAGACCGGGCTGAGTGCCACCCCAATAGGTGGCAAGGCTCAGGCCGCCCGTGAGTTTGTAAAAGAGTACCAGTACCATGAAGAGAGTGGCCTCACAGATGATGGGGAAAAAGGCTTCCCGCGCAGCCCCCATGCCCTCAAAGGGGGAGGCTGTGTCCAGGGCCGCAGCAATGGTGAAAAAACGGCCAAGACCCAGCAGATAAAAAAGAAAGATCACGTCTCCATGAAAGGAAACCACCGGAGCGCGACCCGCCATGGGCACAAAAAGAAGGGCCACCAGAACGGAAGCCAGGGAAACCATGGGGCCCAGCTTAAAAATGAAGGTGGTGCTGGTGCTGTAAACGGAGCCTTTCTGAAAAAGCTTGATCAGGGTGTAATAATGGATGAGAAGCGGAGGCCCCTTCTTACCGCCGAAAAGGGCTTTGATCTTTAAAATCAGCGCCGCGAAAAAGGGAGCCAGTCCAATGGCCAGCACCCAGAGTATCAGGGATTCAATCATCATGGATTCTCACCTGCTGGCGCTTCCATCCGCCAGAGAAGCGGAGTGCGCCATAGAAAATGGGTCAATGAATTTTTTCCATATCGTTTTTCTTCAAATTTTCCATGGCCTCAAAGGAGCCTGGAATTCAGATGAAAAACAGGAGCACCACAATGGTCAGAAGGATATAGCCCACATAAAGGTGGATATCGCCGTGCTGAATCCAGCGGAGCTTATCAAAAAGGGCCAGCACCGGCTTCACCACCACTGTGCCGAGATGCATTTCCGCGATATCCTTCACCTCGCTCCGGAAGTGGGTTTTTTCCGGAAACACCCCACTCACCGGAGGATGATCCTCGCTGAAAGGGGCCACGGGCCTGAAAAAGGCCACGATGGACGCTGCATAGGAGGTTCCCGTGTACTGCATCCTTGCCGTGGGCCGGGTGAAACCGCAACCCCAGGTGCCAGATCGGGTGATTTCCTTATTTTTGTACAGCAGCACGCGCAGCCCGAAAATCAGGGCAAACACCCCGATGAAGAGAGCGGCTCCCAGGCTGATGTTCGTGGTGAGGGTCAGAAAAGGCTCCAGGGAAAGATCCCCATATCCCGGCCCGATGCAGGCCGCACCCTTCAGGGCCATCTGAAAAAAGGGCCTTGGGAAAAGGCCGATGAGGATACAAGCACCCGCCAGAAGGGCCATGGCCCCCATCATGGCGGGCCCCTTTTCTCCATGGACATCCGTAAGAGACCTTCTCGGCTCTCCCTGGAAGACCACACCCATCACCTTGGTGAAGCAGGCCAGGGAAAGACCGCCGATGATGGCCAGGCTGATGATGGCAAAATGGCTGAGGAGAAAGGCCGTACGGTCGAGGCCAATACCCTGGAAAGCCCCCTGATAGATAAAGAACTCCCCTGCAAACCCGTTAAAAAGGGGCAGGCCGGAAATGGCCAGGGAACCGATGAGAAAGGTCACACCCGTCCAGCGCATGGTTTTCAGAAGCCCGCCCAAAGCATCAATGCGGCCCGTGCCCCTGCTGTGGATCACAGCCCCGGCCCCCATGAAGAGCAGGGATTTAAAAATGGCATGGTTCAGCACATGAAAGAGGCAGCCTGCAAAGCCCAGAGTGGCCATCACGGCATTGCCCGAAGAAACGCCGATCATGCCGATGCCCATGCCCATGAGGATGATCCCGATATTTTCCACGCTGGAAAAGGCGAGAAGCCGTTTCAGATCCTGCTGAGCCAGGGCATACACCACACCGATGATCCCTGAGCTCATTCCCGCAAGCAGTATAAGCTCTCCCACAATGGGGCTGTACAGCCCAAGATCCGTGTACACACGCAAAAATCCGTAGATGCCGGTCTTGATCATCACCCCGGACATCACGGCGGAAATGTGGCTGGGGGCTGCGGGATGGGCCTGGGGCAGCCAGATATGCAGGGGAAAAACCCCGGCCTTGGACCCAAAACCAATGAAAAAGAGGGCCAGCACCACAAATTTTGCTCCCTGGGGCAGTCCGGAGGCGGCAGAAAGGTCAAAGCTTCCCGTAAAGGAAAAGATCAGACCAAAGGCCGCAAAAAGAAACATGGCACCCACATGGGAAAAGACAAAATAAAGATACCCGGCCTTCCGGTTTTCCACGGACTCATGGTTGCAGATCACCAGAAAAAAGGAGGAGAGCGACATGACTTCCCAGGCCAGCATGAAGCTCAGCATGTTGCTCGCTGTCACCACAAGAGCCATGGACGCGATGAGCAGGCCGAAGAAGAGATAGCTGATGGCGGTTCTTAGGGCTTTTTCCGCCCCATCAAGGTAGTGGAAGCTGTAAAGCACAGCCACAAGGGAAATGGCAAAAACCGGAATGAGGAAAAAAGAGGACAGCCCGTCCATGCGAAAGGACAGGGAAAAGATATGAAGAAAGGGAAAGGAAAGGGTCTGGGTCTGCCCGCGAAGCAGGGTGAAAAGCGCATCCATAAGCCCCAGAAAACATCCCCCACCCATGAGAATGCAGGTGGTGGCCTTCATGCGTGCAAACCATCGCTGAAGCACCAGCGCCAGCCCCCCCCCAAAAACGACCGCAACAAGGGCCATGAGAAAAGAATCCATCCATACTCCTTTCATCCTGAGGAACCATTTAAAAAAGACCATTCACATAAGCCTATCTCACAAAGGGGGCTTTTCTCCCCCTTTCGTACGCAGATCCGATGGCCGGACACTAGCCAGTTTCCCGGAAGCTGTCCAGAAGCTCTTTTCACAGAAAATCAGGATGGTTGGGATGGTCCAGGATGGCAAATTCGATAAAACGCGATTTTCATTCGTTTATGGCGAAAAAAACCCGAAAATCAGAGGATCCAGCCGTATCAAAATACAAAAAGCTTTATTTTAAAACATTTGGAAACAGAAACATCTAAAAACCGCCATCCTTCAGCCCAAATGAGGATGGTGCAACGCAAAAACCATGACATAAAAAAACGCTTTTCCCCCTTCCGGAGAGCCGCCACAAAGAGCCTGGGATCCTCCGGAGTTTCCCAGCGGGTAATTTTTTTATCCTGAAATAAAGACCTGAATTTTTAAAAAAACTTTAAGCCTGAATTTTATTCATCAGAATAAAATTTTTTATCAAGAGCCCAAAGACTACCCTTTTTTCTGGGAGTCAAAGGCTTTTCTGGGGCAAGAGAAAAAGGAGGCGGGCAAGGCGTGAGGTCTTTCAGGAATCTTTGCCTAAAAAAAGGCAATTTGACAAAAAAATGCGAATTTCTGATAAGAAAGGCGAGAATTCCGGCTGAAACCAAGAGCCATCCGGCTCTCCATTTTTCCCTTTGCAGAAAGGACAGGCCATGCAGCCCCTTTACATCATAAAAACCGGCAGCACCTTTCCGGATGTGGTCCGGAAATTCGGAGACTTCGATGCCTGGGTTCAAACCGCTCTGGGACCGGTGAATTTTGAAATCCGAACCCTGGATGTGCACTCAGACCCCAAACTTCCGGAGGCGGAGGCCTGTGCAGGCGTCATCATCACAGGCTCCCACGCCATGGTGACCGATGCCCTTCCCTGGAGCCTTCGCCTTGAAGCCTGGATTCCCTCCCTTCTGGCCCGCAGCATCCCCCTCCTTGGCATCTGCTACGGTCATCAGCTCCTCGCCCGGGCAACGGGAGGGGAGGCAGGGTTTCACCCTCTGGGAGAGGAGATCGGAACCGTAACCATCCAAAGGCTTCCCGAAAGCCAGGACGATCCCCTGTTCGGAATACTTCCCCATTTTTTTCAGGTCCATGCCACCCATGCCCAGACCGTGCTGCGTCTCCCGCCCCAGGCGATCCGGCTGGCGGCCAACGACCATGAACCCACCCATGCTTTCCGCCTGGGTTCCTGTGCCTGGGGCGTTCAGTTCCACCCCGAATACACAGCGGACATCATGCGGGCCTATGTGGAAAAAGAAAATTCCACTCTGAGGAAGGGAAGAATACAGCGGGAAGACAAAGGCAATGGGGTGAGGGACACGCCGGAAGCGGCAAGGCTCATGCACCTCTTTGCCCGCCTGGTGGAAAAGGGCCTGTAAAAAACCCCGCTGCCCCCTTCTCTTGTCATGGGCAGCAGAGGACGGCCACCATGTTCTCTGAAAAACTTTCTGACCTGCCCGCATTCGGGCCTTTGGCCTGGACAGGGGAAAACAGTTAAAAACCCTTCCCCTCTTCCTGCTTTCTTTTATCCCAAAGGCCTTTCCGGAACCGCCCCTCCTTCTCCCAGGGCTTCCAGCTGCTGCATCCGCCAGTAAAGTCCCTGCTGGGCCATGAGTACCTCGTGACTGCCGGTTTCCACAATCTCCCCCTTTCGCAGCACCAGAATCCGGTCTGCATGCCGGGCCGTGGAAAGACGATGGGCAATGAGGATGGTGGTTCTGCCTTCCATAAGCCGGGAAAGGGCCTTCTGCACCACACCTTCGGAAAGGGAATCCACGTAGCTTGTGGCCTCATCCAGAATGAGAATTTCCGGATTCCGGGCAAAGGCCCTGGCAATGGACACCAGCTGACGCTCCCCACTGGAAAGGGGCCTGCCATCTTCCTCCAGCCGGGTATGGAGCCCCTGGGGCAGGCGGGAAAGCAGAAGCTCGCAGCCTGCAGCCTGCACAATCCTCTCCAGGGCCTCATCGGAAAGCCCCCCTGAATCCGCCTCCATATTTTCCCGCAGGGTGCCTGCAAACAAAAAAGGATCCTGCATCACCATGGCAAGACGGCTGCGCCAGCCCTCCAGGGAAAGCAGACGAAGATCCACGCCATTCACTGTGATGCAACCGTCCACAGGGTCCCAGAACCGCACAAGAAGATTCACAAGGGAGGTCTTGCCTGCGCCCGTAGGCCCCACAATGGCCAGGGTCTGCCCCCTTCGGATCTCAAAATTCAGGTTTTTCAGAATGGGATTATCCCTTTCATAGCCAAAGGAAAGATTGGAAAAAACAAGGTGTTCCACAGGGCCTGCATCCAGGCCGTCCTTCTTTCCCTCAGCCCCCAGGGGCTCGTCCAGAATCTGAAAAAGACGCTCCGCACTGGAAAAGGCATTCTGCAGGGTGTTGTATTTTTCCGCAATGTCCCGCACAGGCCGGAAAAACATCCGCAGATAGGAGATATAGGCCACAAGCACCCCCAAGGAGACCCCGCCCCCCATCACGCGAAGACCACCGTAATAAAGCACCAGGGCAAGCCCTACGGAACTTAACACTTCCATGGCGGGCATAAAGACGGCAAAAATCTTCACCTGTCGCATGCCTGCCTCATAATGCTTCCGGCTGATCCCGGAAAAGACCCGGTTGGTTTCCCTCTCCCAGCCAAAAAGCCGGATCACCGTCATGCCGCCGATGGTTTCGGAAAAACGTGCATTGATCTCCGCAATGCGCACCCGAAGCTCCCGGAAGGCCTTTCGCGAACTCCTTGCAAAAAAAACGGCTGTGAGAATCACAAGGGGCAAAACCACAAGGGTGACCAGGGCAAGGCGCACATCCAGAAGAAAAAGCATGATCACGATGCCAAAAAGCAGGAAAAAATCCTTAAACACAAAGGTCACCACAGAGGTGAACATTTCACTTAAATTTTCCACATCTCCTGTCACCCGCGTCACCATGCGGCCCAGGGGAGTTTCATGAAAATAGGAAAGGGGAAGCCTGCGCAGATGACCGAAAATGGCAAGACGGATGTCATAAATGATGCGCTGCCCCCCAAGCTCCAGGAGAAGGGTATGCACAAAGGCGATGCTTCCATGGACAATGGCCACAAAAAGGAGAATCAGGGCCAGCGTCAGCACGCCCTGCCTGTCCGCCTCCCGCAGGGCGCTTCGGGTTTCTGCATCCGCAAAATCCAGGCTTTCCCGGAATACGCAGATACCTTCACAGGAAAAGTCCAAAGCCTCGGGATGCCGGACAAGAAAGGCCGCCACCAGGGGATTTTCCCCATCCACGGCAAGGCTTTTTCCCGCAAGACCGCCCGTGGGCACAATGTGGCGATCCACCGCCTGCTGGGTAAGCCAGGGAATGGCAAGATCCAGGGCCGTGAGACCAAAAACCAGAAACACCGCCAGCCCAAACACCAGCATGTGGGGCCGCATGAAAGGAAAAAGGCGGCGCACAAGCCCCATGTCGTCCATCGGATGCAGCTTTTTTTCCTCATGGGGTCCCATGATCATCCTCCGACAGCTCGGCTTCCATGGCCTGAATCCGCCAGGTCCTCGCATAGTAATCATCTGTTTTCATGAGTTCGTCATGGCTTCCCATGGCCCGGATCCGCCCTTCTTCCATCACCACAATGAGGTCTGCCTGGGAAATGGCGGAAAAACGGTGGGACGCCACCAGGCGGGTGCACCCTTCAAGCTTGTCCAGGGCTTTCAGCATACGGGTTGCCGTCACCGTATCCACCTGACTTACGGGATCGTCAAGGAGCAGCACCGATGCAGGATGCAGAAGGGTCCGGGCCAGAGCCACCCGCTGCTTCTGGCCGCCGGAAAGGGTAACGCCCCTCTCTCCCACCAGAGTTTCCAGGCCCTGGGGCAGGGAGGCCAGGGTTTCAGAAAGCTCTGCCGCCTCACAGGCAGCTTCCAGGGCCTCTTCATTCACAGCTCCCAGGCCTGCAATGTTCTCCCGCAGAACACCGGAAAAAATCCAGGGCTCCTGGGGCAGAAATCGCACCTGACGCCGCAGATCCCCAAGGCAGAAACTTCGCACATCCACGCCATCCAGAAGAATGGTACCCGAAGAGGGATCATAGAGCCGGGCAAACAATTGCAGGAGGGCCGTTTTTCCGCTGCCCGGCGGGCCGGTTATCCCCACCCGCATACCCGGTTCAATTCGCAAAGAGATATCCCGGAGCACTTCCGGTCCTTCCCTGCGGAAGGAAAAAAACACATGCTCCGCCGCAAGCCCGCCCATGGCCTTATCCAGAGGCAGGGACGATGGCATCTCCCGGACCTCCGGGCTGCTTCCCATGACTTCGGCAAGACGTTCCAGAGAAGCCCGGCCCCGCTGGATCAGGTTGGTCATCCAGCCCAGCGCCATCATGGGCCAGGTCAGCATGCCCAGATAGGAAAGAAAGGCCACAAAATCGCCGGTGGTGATGCTGCCGTCCACCACCATGCGACCGCCAGCCCCCACCACAATGGCCAGGGCCAGGTTGGTGAACAGGACCATGGCGGGCATCATAAGGCCCGTGCTGCGGGCAAGGGACATGCGACGGCCAAGGTAGTCTGCGGAAAGACGCCTTAAACGTCCATCCATGAGTTCTCCCATGCCAAAGACCTTCACCACCCGGATGCCGGAAAAGGACTCCCGAACCATCTCCGTCATCTCCCCGAGCCCTTCCTGCACGGCGGTATAGTCCTTGTGCATGCGCGTTCCCATGAGCCGGGTGGTCAGCACAATGAAGGGCATGGGAATGAGGGCCAGGAGGGTCAGGGGACCACTGATCCAAAGCATGAAACCCACCGCAGCGCCCCCCAACAGAATGGCATCCGTGACCGCCACAATGCCCATACCTGTGGCCATGCGCACATTCATGATATCGCTGGTGGCCCTGGACATGAGATCGCCGGTGCGGTTTACATCAAAAAAGGGCGCATCCAGGGTCAGGACGTGGCCATAGAGCCTGTCCCTCAGCCCCCGTTCGATCCTGCGTGAGGTCCCGATGAGGCAATGACGCCAGCCATAACGGAACACACCGATGAAAAGGGCCAGGAAAATCACAAGAAAACCATAAAAAAGCAAGTCCGCATGCCCCGCAGATTCCTCGGCAAGGTCATCCACCACATGCTTGACCACCCGGGGAATCCAGAGCTGCAGGCCATCCACAAGGATGAGACAGAAAAACCCCAGAAGCAGAAGATGACGATTTTCCACAAGATGGGGCCGTAAAAGGGCATAGGGCTTCATGAAAAATTCTCCGTTGTCGTGCATGCTTTTTCTCAACCCAAGCATCTGAGAGGCACCATGCACCCCAGAGCCCTTCCGGTCAAGACGGAGTTTTAGTCGCCTTTGTTCACCTCTTCTTGTGCAGCCGGAAAAGATGCCCTATATTCCATCCACACTGCAGCGGAAAAACTGATCCTCCATCCCTGCCAACTACGGGCCTTTTTTTTCGGAAAAACCCCATGCAAACCAATATTCGCCCCACACCCCGGATGATTTTTGAAACACTTTCTTCTGAAAATGTTTCCGCAGTCCATCTTCTCCGGCTGATCGCGGACTGGCTGCGGCCCGACCCCAAAGAAAACACGGAAGCCATCCGCCAGCGCATAGAAGACCTTGACAAGGCCATGGAAGAAAACCCCGAAGCCAGCCGACTGCTTGCGGATATTCTGAAGAAATGGCTGGGAACGGCCAACTATTTCCTGGCCTTTGCCGTACTGGGCCTTTTTTCACGCCAGGGCTTTCTCCGGGAGTTGGGAAAACGCATGTACGAACACATCAACCCCGCTCCCCTCAACCGAGACAGCCTTTCCGACGCCCTCAGCCTGATATTCCATGAAAAGCATGACCCCCAGTGGATTCAAGCCCTTCCCGAAGAAAGCTGGCTGCACCTTTTCAGAATTCTCTGGAATGCGGAGCATGGAGATGCCCCGGCTCTTCTGGGAAAAACCATCAGCGAACTGCTCTATGCCCTGGAAATGCTCTCCATCTGGGTGGCGGGAGAAGAACTGGAACCGGACCTTGTGCGCCTGGAGCCCAAAATTATCGCCAGAGATTCGGCCTTTGTGGCCCTTCAGCGGGAGGTCTCCCGCTACTGCCGCAGCTATGAGGCCTGGATTGGTGGCGAGCGCCAGAGCCTTGAAGATGATGCCCACGCCCGGGTACTGCTGGATCAGTGCATGCAGGCCGTGAATGCCTTTCGTAAAAAATCCGTTTCCAAAGGCACCAGCATTCCCCTTTCCTATCTGCTGGAGCGCCTGGACCAGACCTTAAACCGCATTCACGACATCCTCAATCTGCTGAACCCCAAAGACCCCGACACATCAAGACAGACGGCCATCCGTCTTTTCCGGGAACTGGCCTGCGCCAGCCGCCAGCGTTACAGTGTGGGGGCTCTCTTCCAGCGCAACATCAAACTGCTTTCCCGGAGCATCACAGAAAACACCAGTGATCACGGCGAACACTATATCACCCGCAACCGCAGAGAATACCTTGCCATGCTCCGATCCGGCGCAGGCGGCGGCATTCTCATCGCCCTCATGGCCCTCATCAAAATCCAGATCATGGGCATGAAGCTTGCCCCATTTCCGGAAACCGTTCTGGTCAGCCTGAACTATGGCCTGGGGTTCATGCTCATTCACATCCTGCACTTCACCGTCGCCACCAAGCAGCCCGCCATGACCGCCTCCCGTCTGGCGGAAGCAGTACAACAGGGGGAACATGGCGGTGCCAACCCCAAAAAAATCGCAGCTCTTCTTGTGCAGGTAAGCCGCTCCCAGTTCATCGCCATTGTGGGCAATGTCAGTGTGGCCCTTTCTCTGGCTTTTGGCATCGGATGGACTTTCACCTTCTTCCAGGGTACCCCCCTCCTCAGCCCGGAAGCCCGCGCCTACCAGATTTATGAACTGAAACCCTTTGCCAGCCTGGCGCTTCTCCATGCCTGCATCGCCGGGGTCTGGCTCTTTGTGGCGGGCCTCACCGCAGGCTTTTTTGATAACCGCGCCGCCTATGTCGGCCTTGGAGCCCGCCTCAGAAACCACCCCCTTCTCCGCCGCATCCTTCCGGAAAAACTCCGCCACCGCTTTGCGGATTACATGCACGAAAACTACGGCGCCCTTGTGGGAAATTTTTTCTTTGGCATGCTTCTGGGCGGTACGGCCTATGTGGGACTTCTCCTCGGTCTTCCCCTGGGCATCCGTCATGTGGCCTTTGCCTCAGGAAATCTGGGGTATGCCATGTCCGCCTATTTTCCAGGCTTTCTGGAATTTGCCCTTTACTTCTTCTATGTTTCCCTCATTTCCTTCTGCAACCTCTGGGTAAGCTTCGGGCTTGCCCTTTACGTTGCCCTCAGGGCCCGTGGCACCCGCATCCAGAGCGCCTCCAAGGTCATGGCCGCCTTCAGAGAGCACATCCGGGGCGCGCCCTTTTCCCTTTTATTTCCGCCGCCTGAACCCAGAGAGGAGAAGACCCAGACGCCTGCAGCAGAAAAGGAAAAGGAAACCAAACCTTAAACTGGTTAACTTTTGTAAGAAAAATACTAAAAACATACTTGCTTTTCCCAAAAGGATGCCTTATTGTTGAATCAAGCTTTTTTGGAAGTGGAAAAAAGCCGGATGCCCTTAGCACCCAATCGAAAGGAGCAACCATGGAAAAAAGCACCAGAAAGGCAGAACGCAGACATCACAAGGCCAGAGTTCGCAGAAGAAGAATTGATGTTGTGGCCCACTGGAAAGCGCACAATCCCAGGGCTCGGGGCGTTGCCGTGGAAACCCCCACCGCAGTGGCGGGCTACAAGGAAAAAATTCCAGCTCTTCAGGATCTTCGCCACAAAGACTGGCGAAAAGATGCCATCCTCGCCTGGGACCTGAGCTTTGTACAGGGCAACCGGACCGTAGTATTTCACTGATCCACTTTCCTTATGACCTGGGCCCTCATGCGAAACCCGGGTTTCCCACAAGTCCTTAAAGGATGAAAATCCATAAACGATAAAGGAATCCTGGACAACCAGGATTCCTTTTATGCTTTCACGAGCAAGATGTTTACGCTTAAGCGGCTCAGAGCCACCTTACCCTGCTGCTCGGATTGAAAGGGAAAACTCTTCAGTACAGGCAGACCACTTCCCACCTCGCTGTCAAAACCCAGCCTGTAATCCATTTCCCCGCCACGGCGCAGGGCATTGTACAGGGCAAGCCCCGTCTGAGCAAAGGAAAGCCGCAAAGGCAAAACGATCTCATTTTCGCTCCCCGCCTCCCAGACACCTTTGCGCGCCACCTGGCCTTCAGCCACAGCATGACCGTTCAGGATCAGAGAATAATCAAAACGCTCCAGCATAAGGGAAAAGGCATTGGGATTTTCAAGTACAAGGTGCAGGCTCATTTCAGCCCCACCAAGGCTCATGCTTTGAAGATCAAGCCCTGCAACCCGTATCCTCGGAAGCTGGGGTATGGGAAGTTCTCCCTTGGTTTTCAGCGGTACTCTGAGGGTTCCGGCCACAGGGACGTCAAAACGCATCCCCGCTTCAATGGCATAGCTTAGGGTATTTTTCTGACGCAGATGACCCACAAGTTCTGCAAGTTCTGCAAACTCCAGCCCCAGGGGCAAGGTCAGTTTCTGCCGCTGCCCCGCCTCCAGGCGAATCCCCTGATTCTGTTCCCCGGACATCACCCTTGTCTCCTGGATATCCAGGGCATAATCCAGTGCGCCTACGAAAATACTGTAGGGATTGGGGTTAAAAACCTCCATCTCCACTTCCATTTCCGCGCCGCTGAGGCTTAAGGCCGTAAGGCGGGTTGCGGTAAAACTGGCCTCCGGTGTCTGCCACATGCCAGCATCTTTCATCACCGCACAGCCTGCGCCCGCAACCATAACAAAAATCCAGATACAGCATCGCAGCAGAAACACCGGCTTTTTCATTGCATCCCCTTTGCTCAGGAAGCATTCTCCAGGGCAAAACTCCAGTTGATGAGCCTGTCAAGTACGGCCTGAACATAATCGGCCCGACGATTCTGATAATCCAGGTAATAGGCATGCTCCCAGACATCCAGGGTCACAAGGGGCTTCATCCCAGAGGTGAAGGGCACTTCCGCATTGGCGGTTTTCACCACCTTCAGAACGCCCCCATCCATCACAAGCCAGGCCCAGCCACTGCCAAACTGAGTAAGGGCCGCATCCGAAAGGGCCTTTTTGCAGGCCTCCACACTGCCAAAGGCCGCCTCCATCTTCTCTTTCAGGGCCGCAGGGGGTTCTCCTCCGCCACCGGGTTTCAGGCTGTTCCAATAAAACGTGTGATTCCAGATCTGGGCCGCATTGTTGAAAATACCCGCTTTGTCCGGTTTTCCCGCCACAGCGGTGATGATTTTTTCAAGGGAAAGACCTGCGTATTCCGTACCTGCAATGAGCTTGTTCAGGTTGTCCACATAGGCTTTGTGGTGTTTTCCGTAATGAAATCCGATGGTGTTGGCGCTGATGACTGGATCCAGGGCGTTGTCCGCATAGGGCAGAGGGGGCAGAACGATGGAAGATGTTTCCTGACTCATAGCAAACCTCCTTGAATGATGTCGTTTACGATTGAACACCTCGAGAGATGGAAAATCAACACGGATTTTTCATTTCACAGTAGTGAAAAACCCAGGGTTTGCCAAGCATGAAAAAGGATAAGGCCAGACTCAAGTCCCGCAGAAGGTCTTTAACACCCTCTCTCCCGGCTCCGGAGGCAGGGCATGGTTTTCAAACCCCTCCACCACCTCAAAGGGATGGCGAAGCACACAAAGCAGATCCTCAAAGGGTGTCATATCCCCTTTTTCAGCCGCACGCAGGGCCGCTTCCACCCGATGGTTTCTGGGAATCACCGCAGGATTCACCCTGCGCATCTCCATCCCCAGCGCCCGTGCCTCCATCCCTTCCCGTCCAAGACGTCGCCGCCAGTGTGCAAGCCAGGCACGGCAGGCCTCAGAATTCTCAAAAAGGGCAACAAAGACCGAATCCTCCAGAAAACCCCCTGCAAGATCCGAGAGGAGACGGAACGCCAGGGTAAAATCCGCCCCATGAGCCTCCATGCACCGGAAAAGATCCTGAACAAGCCCTGCGTCTCCTGGCTCTTCCGTAAAAAATCCAAGCTTTCTGCGCATACCGGAAAGCCAGTAAGCCTCAAAGCGCCGGGGAAAATCCTGAAGCAAAGCATTGAGTTCCTCAAAGAGTCCCCCGTCATCAGGGGAAAGCAGGGTTTCCGCAAAACGGGCAAGGTTCCAGTGGACAATGCGCGGTTGGTTGGCATAGGCATAGCGGCCTCTTGAGTCAATGGAACTGAACACCCGATCCGGATGATAGTTGTCCATAAAGGCGCAAGGGCCAAAGTCCATGGTTTCTCCGGAGAGGGCACAGTTGTCCGTGTTCATCACGCCATGGATGAAACCCACATGCATCCAGCGGGCCACAAGGTCTGCCTGACAATCCAGCACTCTTTCAAACAGGGCAGGTACGGGGGAAGGACTTCCCTCAAGATCCGGAAAAAACCGATGGATCACATAATGGGACAGGGTACGGACGGCAGCCCCATCCCCCCTTGCCGCAAAATACTCGAAGGTTCCCACCCGCACATGGCCCGAGGCCACCCGGGTCAGCACCGCACCGGGAAGGGGGACTTCCCGCAGAACCGTCTCTCCCGTGTGTACCACGGCCAGGGATCGGGTGGCCGGGATGCCCAACCCGTGAAAGGCTTCGCTGATCAGGTATTCCCTCAGGGCAGGACCTAAGGGACAACGACCATCCCCGTTGCGGGAAAAGGCGGTTCGCCCTGCCCCCTTGAGATGAATGTCCCTGCGGATTCCGTTCCTGTCCAGCACCTCCCCCAGAAGAAGGGCACGGCCATCCCCAAGACTTGGAACAAAATGGCCGAACTGATGTCCCGCATAGGCCATGGCCAGAGGCTCCGCCCCCTGGGGAACCCGGTTGCCCGCAAAAATGGCAGCCCAGGTCTCTTCGGAAAAAAGCGTGGCGGAAAGGCCAAGGCTTTCGAGAAGCTCCGCATTCAGCTTAAGGAGCCTCGGAGCTTTCACGGGTATGGGGTTCTGACGGACATAAAAATGCGAAGGCAGGCGGGCATAGGTATTGTCAAAGGGAATCATGGAAGCACTCCAAGAAAAATAAGAGGGATGCGGTATCGGTGAGAAAACTCAGTCCACAGCCAGATGGTAGGTGATATAATTCACCCCACCGATGCGCAGATGCCGCAGCCCTGAGGCAAAGCGACCCAGAATCCTGAGACCCAGCAGATCGGGATCCATGGACGGCTCCCCCTTTCCTACCGCCTCCACCGCAAAGTCCAGGTCCTCCAGATCAGAGGTATCCACAAACTCCACATGCGCCCTGCCCTCTGAAAAATGCAGGATTATCTGAAGATGGGAGCCTTTGAAGGCTTTGGAGCTGCACAGATGCATAAAGAGCTCTTCTGTGGTGAGATACAGATGCTGGAGCATCTGTGCGGGAATCCTGCGGGCTGCGGCGTATTCATGGATGAAATCCTGAAGCTCCGTGATGGCTGCCGCCTGACGGTAAAAGATACGACGGGCCCTGCCCACGGGCTTCATCTGAAAAAGAAGGCTCAGAAGAATGGCGAAAAGTCCGCCTGCGGCTATGCCGTTGTTGAAAAAAGGCCCCAGCCAGGCGGGCATGAGATCGGCGAAAAAGAGTTTGTTCTGGAACACATATCCCATCCAGAAAGAGACACCGATGATCACCCCGCTTTCATAGTTGAGACCTTCGGAGGCGGCAAGCTGAATGCCTGTCACAAAAAGCATGGCAAGGAGAACAAAAAGAAAAGCACCCACCACGGGCGAAGGAATCGCTGTGAGGAGGGCGGAAATTTTCGGGGAAAAAGCCAGAAGTCCCAGAAAAAAAGCCACATAGAATCCTACTTTTCTCGACGCCACACCCGTGAGCTGAACTGCGGCAATGGCGTTGGAGTAGGTGGTATTGGGAAGGGTTCCTAAGGCCCCTGCCACGGCATTGGCCACCCCATCGGCATACATGGCACCCTGCACCCGCTCATAATCCACTTTGCGGAAATTACGCTCGGAAATCTTCTGGATGGCCATGCCATCCCCCAGGGTTTCCACCGCACCCACAATGGTCACCATGGCAAAGGCCAGGTAAAGGGCGACCCATTCCGGCCTGAAATCCAGGGCAAAACCCTGCCACTGCCCCTGGGGAAGCCCCAGCCAGGGACGCTGTCCCACAGCGGAAAAATCCGTAAGTCCCAGCCCCGCAGCCACAAGACTGCCCGCCAGCAGACCGATGACCAGACTCCAGAGCCGCAAATGCCTGTTGCCGAACACCGCCACGCCGAGAATCACCGCAAGGGTGGCAGCCGAAACCCAGAAACTGTACAGCGGGGGTGCCGAAGAACGGGCATTGGTCATCATATCAAGGGAGATGCCCAGGACACTCACCACAATGAGCATAATCACCACCCCGCCCACCAGCGGCGTGATGATGCGACGCATGGGGCCCAGAAACCAGGCAAAGGCCAGTTGCAAGGGTGCGGTCAACACTGCCATGGTGGCCACAAGGGCCATGCCGCCCATCTGGGCCGCGGCCAGACCGCAGGCGATAAAAGAACCGGAAGAACCGATGACCAGAAAATAGCCTGAGCCCACAACGCCGAAACGTCGGACCTGTATCAGGGTGCCGATGCCGCTGGCAAGGAGGGATGCGAAAATGATCCACCCGTATTCTCCGGGATCAATGCCCGCCATGCGAGCCACCACAATGGGCGTCACAGCGATGGGAGCCAGAACAAGCACCACCATCTGCAACCCCAGCAGCGCACTCATCCACTCCGGCGGATTCTCATCCACCGCGTACAAGAGGGGGGAGGTGGAGAGGGACGCATTTTTCACACCCTGACGAAATCCATTGCCTTTCATCTTTTCCTCCGGATCATCCAGTTCAAAAAAGAACCTTTTCCATACCATCTCAGCCTAAAGCACTTTCAGGTTTTTCAGCTTCCCGATGGCAGAAGCAACACCAATGACAATGAGACAGTCCCCGCCCAAAAGACGCTCTCCCGGATGAATGACGGTAATCCGCTCCCCTTTTCTGCGGATGCCCACCAGGGTCGCTCCGTATTCCTGGCGAAAACGGATATCTCCCAGGCTTTTCCCGGAGAGAGGAGAATCTTCCGCCACCGGAACTTCCGCGATCTCAAAGCGGTCCTTCATACCGGCTCCTTTCTGAACTTCCATCTGATTCAGTACCCGTTCCGCATCCTTCAGACCACCGGGAGGTCCCATGACCAGCAGACGGTCTCCGGGAAAAATCCGGAAATCCGGGCCTGGATCGTAGTGCATTCCCCCTCCCCGGCTCACGGCCAGGATGGAAACGCCGGTCAGGGTACGAAGGGGAATGTTCCGGATACGCTGGCCTGCGGAGGACGCATCGGAGCGAATCCGCACCTCAAGAAAGGAGATGGGCCAGTCGATGTTTTCCGGCAGAAAATCCATGGCATAGGCCAGGGC
The DNA here is from genome assembly GCF_034006065.1 of Desulfobotulus sp. Taxonomy (NCBI): domain Bacteria; kingdom Pseudomonadati; phylum Thermodesulfobacteriota; class Desulfobacteria; order Desulfobacterales; family Desulfobacteraceae; genus Desulfobotulus; species Desulfobotulus sp. The sequence continues at coordinate 45,252 of NZ_JAVETM010000004.1, forward strand.
GTCGGCGGCCTGTTCCGTCGCATCCATGAAAGGCCTGAAGATCAGATGGGCTCCGGCGGCTTCAAAGGCAAGGGCCTCCTCTTCGCTGGTGGCGGTGAGGGCCAGTCTCCCATGGAAGCCCGCCTCCTTCAGATGGTGGGCCAGGGCGAGGTTCATCTCACGGGAGCGCACCGTGCTGATCACCCAGCGTGTTTTCTGAAGCGGCAGGTGCTCGTGCATGTCCGGATCCGCCACATCCCCGTAAAGTACGGCCATTCCCTTTTCCCGCCAGCGATCCAGGGTGGCGGGGTCAAAGTCAACCCCCAGAATCTCCTTGTTCCGCCGCAAAAGGTAGGCGGCAAGCCCGCTGCCATAATTGCCAAGCCCCACCAGGATCACATCCAGGGTTTCCTTTTCACCGGAAGAGTCAATGGCTGCTTCCCGGTGGGGATGGCGGCGCTCAAAAACTCTCAAGGGTTCCGAGAGAAAATGATAGAGGGAGCTGGAATACAGAATCATGTACGTGGAAATAAAAATGGTGACCACACCAACCAGGGTGATCAGCCCCACGGCCTCTGCACTGATATGCCCGAGGCTGAAACCCAGAGCTGCCACAATCAGGGAGAACTCGCTGATCTGGGCCACGGTGAGACCGGCCAGGAAACTCGTGCGGCGACGATAGCCCATATACCCCATGATGATCAGCACAATGAGGGGGTTGCCGATGAGCACGAAAACGGAAAAAACCATGGCGGACCCCAGCTGGGAACCCACGGCGGACCACTCCAGCCGCGCGCCGAGATCAATGAAGAAAAAGAGCAGAAGAAAATCCCGAAGGGTGGTCAGACGGGCTCCGATGGAATCCCGATACTCCGTGGGCGCCAGCGAGACCCCCGCAAGAAAGGCTCCCACTTCCTTGCTGAAACCCAGAAGATCGCTGGCAGCCCCCAGAAAAACGGCCCAGGCTATGGCAAAAAGGGTGAGAAGCTCCAGGGAATGGGCAAGGCGCTTCACCAGAGGAGGAAGGACGCTTTTCATTAAAAGGGCCACAAGCCCCAGAAATGCCATGCCCTTCACCACAATGAAAAGGGTTTCCCCATAAGCCGCCTTTCCCCCGGCCACGGAAGCGCCGAAGGTGGTCAGCCCCACCAGGGCGAGGATGGCTGCAATGTCCTGAACAATGAGAAAACCGATGGCAATCTGCCCGTGGAGGGAGTCGATCTCTTTTTTATCGGAGAGAAGCTTGACAATGATGATGGTGCTGGAAAAGGTGAGGGCCACGGCCACATAGGCCGCATTGAGGGGGTTCATGCCGAGGAGAAGGGCAAGGCCGTAGCCGATGATGGAGGTGAAGACAATCTGCCCGAGACCTGTGGCCAGGGCCACAGGTCCTGTGGTTCGGATCAGGGAAAGATCCAGCTTGAGTCCCACAATAAAAAGCAAAACCGCAATCCCGATCTCCGCCAGAAGCGCAATCTGCTCGTAGCTGTGGATAATGCCAAGAAAGGAGGGGCCTGCCAGAATTCCGGTGGCAAGAAACATGATGATCAGCGGCTGACGCAGCTTCTGGCCCACCATGCCCGCCAGGGTGGCCAGACTGAGAATGGCGGCCATCTCTAAAAAGGCGCTTTCCTGCATCCTCTCCCCTCCCCCTCGTCTTAAAAAAATCCACCTCAGGCCAGATTCACACCCTTTTCCCGGAGGTAGGCTTTCAGGTCCGGAATGCGGATCATACCGAAGTGAAAGACCGAGGCGGCCAGAAGAATGTCCGCTCCCGCGACAACCGCCTCATGGAAATGCTCCAGGGTTCCCGCACCGCCGGAAGCCACCACCTGAGCGGATACCGCCGCCCGGATGGCCCGGATCACGGGCAGATCATAGCCCGTTTTCGCCCCGTCCCCGGCCTTGCTGGTGGGCAGGATCACAGGAACACCGTAGCCGTCCACTCTTTTGGCCCACTCCACCGCATCCCAGCCTGTGGCCGTGCGGCCCCCATCAATATAGACCTCATACCCTGAAGCCATGGAAGGATTCAGATCCACGTCAATGGCTACGGTGAGCCGGTCTCCGCCAATGGCCCGGATGAGATCCGGGATGAGACCGGGGTTTTTGAAGGCCGCACTGCTCACGGAAATTTTATCGGCTCCGGCTTTCAGCACGGCCTCCGCAGCCCCGGGATCCGCAATGCCGCCCCCCACGGTAAAGGGTACGGTGGTGACTGCAGCCACCCGGCTGACCACATCCAGCATGGTCTTTCTGCCTTCCACGGTGGCGGTGATGTCAAGAAGGGCCAGCTCGTCCGCCCCGCTTTCACAGTAGGCTCTGGCGCAGGCCACAGGATCGCCCGCGTCCTGGATGTTTACAAAATGAACGCCCTTGACCACACGGCCGTTCTGCATGTCAAGGCAGGGCATGATACGAATGGGGGAGGCCATCGGATCTCCTCTTAGTCTTGAGAAGTCATGGGAAAAAGATGGCCTCTTTTCTCTAAGGCATCCCGGAAAGGGCATACCCAAAAAAAGGCCATCGTCACAGGTGCAAGAGCTTTAGCATATTTTCTTCCAAAATACAGGGGACGGTTTGATAACCGCCCCCTGCATACTCAAAAAAACAAAACCCCATGGCTTTGCAGCGAAAATCCCCCTAAAAACTGCCAAAAAGGGTTCCCAGGGTGATCAGCACGATCAGAGCCAAAAAAGGTGCAAGCATGGCCGTCATGGCCAGATCAAAATAGGATTCCTTATGCGTAAGACCCGTGATGGCCAAAAGGGTGATCACCGCACCGTTATGGGGCAGGGTATCCAGCCCGCCCGTGGCCACGGCCGTCACACGGTGCAGAAGATCCGGACTGATGCCATGGACCGCTGCCATCTGCACATAGGCATCCCCCAGGGTGGAAAGGGCGATACTCATGCCGCCCGAGGCCGACCCTGTCATACCGGCAAGAATGTTCACGGATATGGCAAGGGAGATCAGAGGATTCTCTCCGCCAAGGCCCACCACACCGTCGCGGATCACCAGAAATGCGCCCAGAGAAGCAATCACAGCACCGAACCCCACAAGGCTTGCCGTATTGAAAATGGGCTGAAGGGAGGCATTGGCCCCGCTGTCCATGGACTGTTTGAGCCCAGGCAGGCGTTTCAGATTGGCCACTGCCAGCACCCCAAGGGAAAGGACTAGGGCCGCAATGACCGACCAGATCCCCCTCACCTTGTCAATGCTGGTTTCCCCGTAAAGGGGCAGGGAGAGGTAATCGGTGTCCATGCGGGGAAAAACCAGGGCGGTGAAAATGAGGTTCGCACCAATCACCAGCACCAGGGGCAGCACAGCAATGAAAAAGGAAGGCGGCGCAGGCGGCTTTTTTTCCACCGGCAGCTCCATCAGGTCAAAACCCTCGCAGGCGGCCCTTTCCCTCAGATCCTTATCCGGCGTGAATTCCCTGTCCCTGTGATCGCCGTACCCGTCGGCCGCAAGTTTACGGGCGCGATACTGAAGCCAGACCATGCCCAGGACAAACATCACAAAGGCCGTGATCAGACCAAGTCCCGGTGCGGCAAAGGGAGAGGTGCCGAAATAGGGCATGGGAATGGCATTCTGGATGGCGGGTGTTCCCGGCAGGGCCGTCATGGTGAAGGTGAAGGCTCCGAGGGCGATGGTGGCGGGAATGAGCCGTTTGGGAATGTCCGCCCGGCGAAAAAGGGCCGCAGCGATGGGGTACACGGCAAAGGCCACCACAAAGAGGGATACCCCGCCATAGGTCATCACAGCGCAGGAAAGCACCACGGCGAGAATGGCCCGGCCTGATCCCAGCTTCGCAATGATGCCGTTGGCCAGCACCTCAGCACTGCCCGAATCCTCCATGAGCTTGCCAAAGACAGCGCCCAGAAGAAAAACGGGAAAATAAAGAGCAATGAATCCCGCGGTGGCGCCCATGAAAATCTGGGTATAGCTTGCAAGCACCCGACCCTCCAGACTGGCAAGAACGGCAAAGCATGCCAGGGCCGGAGCCAGAATCAGAAGACTGATGCCACGATAGGCAAGGTAGATCAACAGTCCCAAGGTGATGAGAATAACAGAAATCCCCAGCATGGCCCTTACACCCCTTTCTTTTTCTGAGCCGAGGTGTCCTCCACCTCCGGCGGTCTGAAGCTGTCTGTAAAAAGGCTTTTCAGGTCAAAGGTGGAGCGTACCCCGAGATCCGCATAATGGCGGGTCAGAAAACGATCCGCCCAGGCCCTGCCCCGATCCTTCAGATGCACAAGATAAGCCCATTCCGCGTTCATCTTGCTCGATGCCTCCATACCCCTCAGATCCTCATGGGCATGGATGAGGTGCACAAAAATATCCCGGTAACGTTCGGATTCCAGTTTTTCCGAGGCAATGACCTGGTGCAGAAGCTCAATGGCCCTCAAATCCTTGATGAGGCTGGCGTTGAAGGTGATTTCGTTGATACGGTTGACAATCTCCCGGCCCGTCCTCGGAAGGGTATCCCGGACCAGGGGATTGATCTGCACCACAATGAGATCCCTTGTGGCCGTATCCTCCACCAGAGGATGCAGGGCCGGGTTCCCGATGTAGCCCCCGTCCCAGTAGGCTTCCCCGTCAATTTCAACGGCCTGGAACAGAAAGGGCAGACAGGCCGAGGCCATCACCGTATCCACGGAAAGTTCCGGCTGGGTGAAGGTCCGGCCCCTGCCGGTGCGCACATTGGTGGCCGTTACAAAAACCCGGATGTCGGTACAGTGGTTGACGTGGTCAAAATTGACCCTGGAAGCCACCAGATCCCGCAGCGGGTTGATGTTCATGGGGTTCAGCTCGTAGGGAGAAAACTGGCGGGTCAGGTGTTCGAAAAAAAGATAGCTGAAGGAGCGGTCCAGGGCATAACTGTTGGTCATGCGGTCCCAGAGACTGCGCTGGATGGGGGAAAACAGAGCTGCGTCACTCACGGCTTTCCAGAAATCCGCCAAGGCTTCCCGCGCCCCTCTTCGGCCCGCGCAATCCAGGCCTTCTGCCACCACAACGGCATTCATGGCCCCTGCACTGGTACCGCTCAGGGTGGCAATCTCGATTCTCTCATCCTCCAGCAGCCGATCCAATACCCCCCAGGTGAGAGCGCCATGGGCGCCGCCGCCCTGCAGGGCCAGATCCACGATCTTGCGGTCTTGTCTTACGGTCATTGCGGCCTCCTTTTTTTGCGTTGCAAGATCCATATACCTGCAAGAAGGGCAATTTGTCCAGCATCACAGACTCTGCAATGCACACACAAAGGGCGAACCCCCTGGTCCAAAAAACCGGACTGACCGCCCCCCCACGCCACCACCGACAGCAACCTTGACACAGCCAATCCTTGTGGGATACCTTGTCTTCAATGCTCAAATGACCCGAATCCCTTCCTTATTTCACCCGGTAATAAACCCGAAACGCCACGGTTCTCTTGACGCTTCCCTCTTCTGCACCGGAGGTCTCCTGAACTGGCAGTTTCGTTTTCCCTCCATCAGGAAGACACCCGCAACCTCTCTCCCTGCGGACAAGGTTTCCTGAAGAAAAAAAAGGTGCGCCATGGCCAAAGGAATCTCATTTTCATGGTTTGTAGTGGGCCTCGCCAGTCTCCTGCTCTGCGCCTGCGAAAAACCGCCCATCCGCATCGGATTTTCAGGAACCCTCACTGGCCCCTACGCGGATCTGGGGGTGCATGGACGCAACGGCGTTCAGCTGGCTCTGGAGGAAATCAATCAGAAAGGCGGGGTGGCCGGTCGTCGTCTGGAACTGGTGATCCGGGATGACAAAGGGTCCAGTGACGGTGCGATCCAGGCGGACAGGGAGCTGATCCAGGCAAAGGTCGCCGCCATCATCGGCCACATGACCAGCGCCCAGTCCGTGGCCGCACTCCCCCTCATCCAGCAGGCAGAAATGGTACTCCTCAGCCCCACCACCTCCACACCGGAATTAAGCGGCATCAAAGACTTTTTTTTCCGGGTTCAGCCCGCAACGGACAAGGTGGCCATGGCCCTGGCCCGCCATGCGGTCCTGGAAAAAGGTTTTCTTCACCTGGGAACCGTCCGGGATTTAAGGAACAAAGCCTTTTCCGAGCCCTTTCACCATTTTTTCATGAAGGAATTTCAGGCCCTGGGCGGAACCCTGCACCTTGAAAAAACCATTTCTCCCGCAGAAACGCCGGACTGGGAAGGCCTGGCCAGGGAACTCAGCCAGATAAAACCCCAGGCCCTGCTTGTCATTCTTTCGGCAAGGGATGCCGCTGCCCTTGCCCAGACCCTGCATGCCCGCAACCTATCCCTTCCCCTGCTCAGCTCCAACTGGGCCATGACAGAGGATCTTCTCACAGCAGGGGGAAAAACCGTGGAAACGGTCATTTTTGCCGCCCACACCTTCCGTGAAAACCCAAGCCCCCAATACCAGATGTTTTTGCAGCGCTATTTTGACCGTTTCGGTCATCTGCCCTCCTTTGCTGCGGAATATGCCTATGACGCCATGCATATTCTCGCACTGGCCCTGGAAAAAACACGGGGAAAACGGGAGGGACTTCCCCAGGCCCTCACCCATACTCAGGACTATCCTGGTCTGCACTGGCCCATTTCCCTGGACGCCTTCGGGGATACCCTAAGCCCCATTTACATCCTGGAGGTGCAGGAAGGACGCTTTGAGTCCATTCGTCAGATCCTGCTGGAGCCAGCCCCATGAGTCCTCCCGCCCTCAGTAACCTCCTCCGCCGTTACCTGGCCTGGCGCCTGCTTCTGCCCGCAGTGCTGCTCATCCTGGGCATCGGCGCCCTTCTGGGCTGGCAGCGCTGGTTGGGCATCCAGAGGGAACAGCATCTCCAGACCCTTGCCATCTCCGAATATGTCGCTACCTACCTCGCCTTTTCCGCAGAAATCGTTAACCTGCTGGCAGAAACCGCTCCCATGTCCGTTTTCCCGGCCCTCGCCGCCGAATACCTCAGAAGCACCGACTCTCTGGAGCGCATCCTCCTGCTCACGGAACAGGGCGAAGTTCTGAAGACCTTTCCACCGCTGGGCCTTCTCAAAGACTACTCCCGTCTCATTTCCATGCGACAACGCAGCCCGAACACCGCAGCGCTCCATATCTCTTCCCCTTACCTTGCACCCCTCAGCGACCAGATCACCGTCAGTCTCTTCAGCAATGTGGTAGACCAACGCATGGTGGTGGGCGAACTGAACCTCCTCAGCCTCCAGAACTTCATTGCAGGTCTGGGTCAGATGGAGGCGGGATCCTTGATTTTCGTAACAGATCGTTACGGCACCCTGGTGGCCCATCCGGACAGAACCCTTGTGGATCAGCAGACCAATCTTGGCAGTCTGAGGCCGGTGCGCCTGGGGCTGGAAGGAGAGACGGGATTTCTCGGCATTCACCCGTTAGACGGTCTCCCTTACCTGTTCAGTACGGCTCCGGTCAGAGACGGGCAATGGGTGGTTTTTACGGCCTGGAACGCCCGCAAGCAGTTTTTTCCCGTTTTCACCGTGCTGGGAGCCCTCATGCTTCTCCTGCTCCTCCTGCTCGTCACAACGGTCTGGATGCTCAAACAGAATCTGGATCGGGAAGTATCCCGGCCCCTGGCCCTTTTTGCCCAGGCCATGGACAGGCTGGAACGGCAAGATCCGGAGGCCATGCAGACGATCCCCCGGTCTGCCGACCTGCCTTTCCATGAATTGCAGGTACTCCGCCGGGGGGTTCTTGATATGGCCCAGGCCATTGCCCTGCGGGAACAGGCCTTACGTCTCAGTGAAGAACGGTTCAGAACCCTTGCGGACACCCTCCCGGAAAGCGTATTTGAGGCGGATCTAAGCGCAAAACTCACTTATGCGAATCGTAACACCCTTGTCCGCTTCGGCTACACCCAGGCGGAAATGGATTCGGGACTCCGCCTCATGGACTTTGCTGTGCAGGAAGAACACAATCTGATTTTTGATTACACCTTGAAAATCTTCCGTGACGAACAGCTCCCTCCCCTTGAATTCCGGGCCCAGTCCAAGGTGGGGGAAACCTTTCCCGCCCAGCTGCACACTTCGCCCATCCGCATCCATGACCGCGCCTGCGGACTGCGGGGCTTTATCGTAGACATGACCCAGACAAGACAGAAACAGGCACTGCGCCTCGAAATGGAGCGTCGTTTCCTCCATTCGCAGAAGCTTGAAAGTCTTGGCGTACTCGCCGGTGGCATTGCCCACGACTTCAACAACCTGCTCATGATCATTCAAGGCAACCTGGAACTGGCCATGGCCGCCATCCGGGACAGCACATCGCCTCCCTACATTCATATGGCCCAGGCCAAGGAAGCTGTGCAAAGGGCAGCGAACCTCACCCGCCAGATTCTGGCATACTCCGGAAAAGGGCACTTCATGGTACAGCCCATTGAACTCAACGCCTTTATCCGTGAAAACAGCCCCATGCTCCAGGCTGTGATCGCCAAGGGGCGGACCCTCACCCTGGATCTTTGCCAGAAAGAACTCTGGACTATGGCGGATCCCGGACAATTACAGCAGGTCTTCATCAACCTCACCACCAATGCATCCGAAGCCATGGAAGAAGCCCAGGGGACCCTCACCATCCGCACAGGCAGTCGTTTCTGTGATGCGGATTTTCTGAGCCAAAGTCAGGTCATGGAAAAACCCAGACCCGGCCGGTTTGTCTATCTCGTGGTGGAAGACACAGGCTGTGGCATTGCACCCGAGAACAGGGACCGGCTGTTTGAACCCTTTTTCACCACAAAGGCCATGGGCCGCGGTCTGGGACTGGCGGCCGTGCTGGGCATTGTCCATGGCCATGGAGGCGCTCTTTTCGTGGAAAGCCCCCCCGGCCATGGTTCCTTGTTTCAGGTTCTTTTACCCGCCACACCCCAAAACCGTCCTTGCTCTCACCGGGCCGATGCCTGAGCCAACCGCAAAGCCGCCTCCTCCCAGTTCACCACATGCCAGAACGCATCCACGTAGCGTGCCCTGCGATTCTGATATTGCAGATAATAGGCGTGTTCCCAGACATCCAGGGCCAGAATGGGAAAACCGCGCCTTTCAACCGTATCCATCAGGGGATTGTCCTGGTTGGGCGTGGACGTCACAAAAAGGGAGCCATCACTGGCCACACAGAGCCAGGCCCAGCCACTCCCAAAACGTGAAAGCGCTGCCTGGTTGAAGGCTTCCTGAAATGCGCTAAAGGAACCAAAGGCCGCGTCAATCCTCAAGGCCAAATCTCCCTGGGGAAGCCCTCCGCCTTCCGGAGAGAGAATCCTCCAGAACAGGGCGTGATTATAATGTCCACCCGCATTGTTGCGCACCACCTCCGGCAGACGGCTCGCCTGCCCCAGAATTTCCTCAAGGCTTTTTCTGGCAAGGGGCGTGCCTTTCACCGCAGCCACCAGGTTCTCAAAATACGCGCGGTGATGTCCATCGTAATGCAGGGCCATGGTCTGCCGATCCATGTAAGGCTCCAGGGCGTCATAGGCATAGGGCAGGGGCTCAAGCCGCCATGCGGGCACGCCTCCGTCCCGTGTACAGGAAAACACAAAGGCCATGGTCAGGACCAGGGGAAAAATCCATCGTTTCATCGCAACCTTCCATCCAGGACCCTTGATCTTTCGATCCGAAAGGAAAGGGCCCTCTGATTCCCACCGGATCGGCAAAAGCAACCCAAGGCCAGGCCCTAAAGCGCCTTCTTCATACTGGGGATGCATCCTTGATCCATGATTCTTAACACCTTCCGGGCAGGCCGGGCAAGCATTGCTCCCCAAAGATCCTTAAAAAATAAGCCCCCTTTCTCCTTTAAGCCGAGCCTGCCTCCCCCTGCCATAAAGATTCCCCTGTTTTTCTTGAATCCCCACGGCCCTGTGTTATATAAGGTTCGTTAAGCCCCTTTTGCATCCACCCTTCCCCGTGCTGTGAGGATTTGCCCCATGTATACCCGAGTACCTGCCCTCCTTTTTTTCCTCCTTTTTTTTCTCTGTTCCTCCCTCGCTTCCGCCAGTCCCCTCCTGCGCATTGTCCCCCAGGGCGAGGAAGCGCCAACGGATCAGCGGATCCGCCTGGAGTTTGACCGTCCCATGATTCCCCTGGGCCAGGCTGCCCCTGCGGATGTTCCCGTACGCATATCCCCAGCCATTCAGGGCCAGTGGCGCTGGACCGATCCCCAGACCTTAAGTTTCCGGCCCGACCCCGAAACAGCGCTTTCACCCGCCACCCTGTACACTCTTGAGGTGGAGCCAGGCCTTGTGGCTCTGGATGGCACGCCTGTGCCCGCACTCCGGGACCACCATTTCGCCACCCCAAGGCCCCGCATTGAGCATGCCTTTTTCCGGAACTGGCTGGACGCCAGAACGCCGGTTTTTGAAATCCACGCCAACCTGCCCCTCACCCGGCAATCCCTCATGGAAGCACTGGCTTTCCGCGTGGATCAGACCCTTTACCCCGTCACCGCCCAGGCCTCAGGGGAAAATCCCGACCCGGACATCGCCACCCGCTGGGAAATTCAACCCGCCCAGCCCCTTCCCCAGGATCGCCAGGTCGTCCTTATGGCAAGGTCTGGACTTCAAACCCCCTCAGGATCCCTGACCGGCCTTGAAGCGCCGGAGCTGCGTACCTTTGCCACCTTTCCCGCCCCCCGTTTCCTGGGAATCCGGTATACCACCCGCGAAGGTCAGACCCTTCTTGCCCCGGCTCTCCCTGCGGAACAAGGTGCCCAGCAATCCATCGCTCCCGCGGATCCGGAAAGTTATATGGAGCTGGTCTTCACAAGCCCCGTACGCATCAGGGACGCCGCAGCACATATCCGTTTCGAACCCGCCCTCACCCTGGCTCCCCCCTGGGAGGGATATTACGACTTTGATCCCACCCAGACGCCGCACAGCAAGGGAGATACCTACAGTCTCTCCCTGCCTACAGCACCTCTTCCTGTGAAAGCCTATGCCATCACCGTCCATGGGACCCTTTCCGACGCCTTTGGCCGGAAAGTGGACCGGACCCGTGTCGCCCATTTCACCACCGACCACATGAAGCCCGCCTTTTACTTGCCCAACAACACGGCGGTGCTGGAAAAAAACATCCCCTCCGAACTGCCCCTGGCCCTCACCAATATTGAAAATTTCCGTATCCTGGGAACCGTGCTGGACGGCCAGGGCCTGCGGGATGTGGATTCCGGCCCCCAGGCACTCCGGCTTCCGGAAAACAGCCCCCGCACCCTTGCGGCGGGCATCCGGCCCCTCATACCGGAAAGCGGCGTGATAAGCGGTGAGATCACCACCCGCCCCCAGGTGGATACCTGGGAGGGGGCAGGTCGTTTTCTTGCCATCGTATCGCCCTGGCAGGTGGTGGCCAAAATCGGCCATTTCAACAGCCTCGTGTGGGTCACAGACCTGACCACGGGCCTGCCTGTTTCCAACGTCCGGATCCGGATCCGGGAAGGCCGGGATGAAGGACTCCAGCTTGAAGAAAAAAACATTGCCGAAGCCCTCACCAACAGCCATGGAATCGCCCTTCTGCCCGGCACCGCAGCCCTGGATCCGGAACAGCGCATCGCAGGCCGGGGAGAGTACCGGGAAGACAAGCCCCTGTGGTTCCTGGAAGCCCGTCTGGCCGCAGATCTCGTCCTCTTTCCTCTGGACTGGCGTTTTGTCGTCCATCCCTGGCGGCTGGCCAATCCTCCCGTAGATTCCAGTGCGGAAGCCCCCCTGGGCCACATCCGCGCCTGGGGTCTGACCCCCCAGGGAATTTATCGCACAGGCGAAACCATGGACTGGAAGCTCTACGTCCGCAACCAGGATCTCACGGGACTGATTCCACCGCCCCTTTCCGGCTGGACCCTGAAACTTGTGGATCCCAGGGATCAGGAAATTTTCATCCAGGAAAACCTTGTACTGTCCGCTTTCGGTGCCGTACACGGATCCGTTGTCATTCCCGAGGACGGGGCCGTGGGCCGCTACCGCTTCCTGCTTTCCCACAAGGACAACCCCCGGATCTTCACGCCCCTTTCCGTCATGGTTACCGATTTTTCAACAGCGCCCTTCCGCACTTCCGCGGAAATATCGGCAAAGCAGACAAAACCCGGTGAGACCGTCCAACTCAAAGCCGCAGCCCAGCTCCACGCAGGCGGTGCGTATACCGATGCGCCGGTGCGTATCCGCAGCCATATCCGGCCCCAGCCCTTCAGCCCCGCCAACCCCACCCTGAAAGACTTTTACTTTGACAGTCTGAGCGGCAAGGAGGAGATTCCCGACATCCCCCTTGCGGATATGGGCAGAAAGCTTGACGCGCACGGTAAGGCCAGTCTTTCCGTCCAGATTCCTGAAACAGACCTGGCCTTTGGCCTTCTCATGATGGAAGCCGCAGTCAGCGATGAGCGGGGAAAATCCGTCAGCGCCACCCGGAGCATTCCCTTTGAGGGTCGGGACAGGCTGGTGGGCATACGGGCCCTCAACTGGATGCAGCAGGCGGGCAGAGCCGCCGAATTCCGGCTGGTGGTGGCGGATTCCCAGGGCCGCGTCATTCCCGGAGTTCCCATCCATTTCACCGCCGAGCGCCAGGAAGTCTCCGTGGTCCGGGCCAAAGGTGCAGGCAATGCCTACACACCCCGGCACAGCATCCAATGGAAACAGGTGGCTTCCACCCGGATTCTGTCAGGAAAAGAGCCTGTGGATGGCGTCTTTGTACCGGACACGCCCGGCCTCTGGCGGGTAACCGTGGAAATCCGGGACAAGGCCCAGCGCATCCATAAGACCCGCCTTCCCGTGTGGGTGGCGGGCAAGGGAGCCGTGGTATGGGAGAATGAGGAGGATCAGCGGCTCGAACTGATACCGGAAAAGGACACCCTCAGGGTGGGGGATACGGCCCGCATTCTCGTAAAAAATCCCTTCCCCGGCGCAACCGCCCTCATTACGGTGGAACGTTACGGCATTCTCAGCCACGAAGTCCGGGTTCTTGAAGACGCCGCCCAGATTCTGGAGCTTCCCATCGGACCTGCGGCCCTGCCGGGATGCTATGTTTCCGTCTCCCTTCTCTCTCCCAGGGTGGGAGAGGCCCGCATACCGGAAGAAGGACCGGATCTGGGTAAACCCGCCTTCCGCAGCGGGTATCTGCGCCTTACGGTCACCGCACCGGATCAGCGCATCCCCATCCAGGTAAAAACGGAAAAGGAAAGCTATAAGCCCGGAGAACAGGTCACCCTGGATCTTTCCCTTCCCGGAAATCTTTATGGAAAAACCGAACTCTGCGTTGCCGTTCTTGACAGCGCCATCTTTGATCTTCTGCCCCAGGGCAGAAAACACTTTGATCCCCACACGGGCCTTTACACTCCCGTGTCCGCCATGGACCTTGAAACCTATGCCCTGCTGACACGTCTTCTCGGCATGCAGCGCCTGGACGCCAAAGGCGCCACACCGGCCGGGGATGGCGGCGGCCTGCGACCCAGGGAAAATTTCCGGGGTGTGGCCTACTGGAATCCCTCCCTCCTTCCTGACAAAGAGGGAAAGATTCGTGTTTCCTTCAGCGCACCCGATAATCTCACCGGCTGGGAAGTCCTGGCCATGGCCGTCACCCCTGGGGAACGTATGGGTACGGGCCATGCCCTTTTCCGTGTCAACCGCCCCACGGAAATCCGGCCCGTCATGCCCAACTTCCTGCGCAAAGGCGACCAGGCCCAGGCGGCCTTCTCCGTATTCAACCGCACGGAAAAGGCAAGGGAGATTGAAATCCGGGCACAGGTAAAAACGGAAAATCTGCCTCCGGAAACGCAACACTTCACAGCGCCCCTCGCCCCTTGGGAGCGCCGCATCTTCTCCTTACCCCTCAATGCCTCCTCTGCCGGACTCCTGCGCATGGAAGTTTCTGCAAAGGATGACCTGGATGGCGATGCCATGGCTCATACCCTGACCATAGAGGATCCTGTTTTCCTGGAAACCCAGGCCCTTTCCGGCGTTACGGAAGAACGGGAAGAAATCATTGCCCTGAAGGTTGCAAGAGATGCCAGGACTGATGTCGGCGGTCTGGGCATCCGTCTTTCCCCCAGCCGCATTTCCGCCGTGGAGGAACCCCTTCTCTTTTTAAAGGATTATCCCTATGCCTGCTGGGAACAGCAGCTTGCCCGGGCCATGGGAGCAGCGCTCTACCTTTCCATGATGGACTACCTCCCCGATGAGGTAACATGGAAAGAAGCTGAACAACTGCCTGCGGAAATCCTTGCCCAGGCAACGCGGTTTCAGAGAGAAAACGGCTCCATGGCCTATTTTCCTGCTGCGGGCGGAGGAGAGAATCCCTTCCTTTCCGCCTTTACGGCGCTCATTTTTGCAAGGCTTTCGGATTTTGGTTTCATGCCGGATCCCCTTGTGCATCAGAAACTCAACCTGTATCTGGATACCCTTTTGCGTAAAGACCTCACGCAAACGCCCATCCTCAATCGCACCTCACGCATGATGATTCTCCTGGCCCGGGCCGGGCAGACGGACAGCGACGCCCAGCTTTTCGAGCGGTTGCGTCCCGACCCCGCCACAGACGGTCTCTTTGCAACGGCCCTTTATCTTGAAGCCGCCGCCAGAAGCGGACTGCCCTATGCGGAGCTGGCCCCTGTGGTGAACAGCCTGCTTGCCCGCACCCACAAAAGCGCTTCCGGGCTTGCCGTTCAGGATGAAAAAAGCCTTGCCCATCCCTGGCTCATGGGTTCCCATACCCGCACCCAGGCCGCTGTTCTCATGGCCATGATCCGCCTTTCCCAGATGCCCGATGCGCCCAAGGAACTCAAAGGCTACCCCGCCCTTCTTTTGGCTGAGCTTCTTGAAAAACAAGGGGCCCTTGCCCGCTGGCAGGGCACCCAGGACAATCTTTTTGCCGCCATGGCCACAGCAGAGTACGCCCTGACCTATGAGACCGGGAAGGTTCACATGGACCTGGAGGTCCGGGATGGCGCGGGCCTTGAAGGCAGCACCCGATTCCGGGACATCCGGGACACGGCCGTACGTTTCACCCGCCCCATGAACGAAAAAGACCCCGGTCTCCACAGGGAAATCCGCATTCACAAAAAAGGCAGAGGACCTGTCTACTACACCGCGGCCCTGCGTTTTGCCACGCAAACGGCAAAGGATGCGGTGGATAACGGAATCCACGTCCGTTTCCGGATTCTTCACATCAACGACCGTCCCGTGGAAGAGGGTAAAATCCCCACCCTCTCCAGGGGAGACCGGGTCGAACTGGCCTTTGATATCCGCAACACCCAGCTTCTGCATTTCATCATGGCGGAAATTCCTCTACCCGCAGGCCTTGAGGCGGTGAATCCCCACCTGGCCACAAGCCTGGACCTGGAAGAAGGCCGCATCCCGGATCCGCCTGAAGGCATCCGCCATGGCAGTCCCTGGCCCTTCTACCACCAGGAACTGCGCCATCAGCAGGTACGTTTCTTTGCCGAAGAACTTCCCGCCGGAGTCTGGCGCCTGCGCTTTACAGCCCAGGCCATTGCCGAAGGCAACTTCCAGATGCCCGCCCCCCACGCCCAGGCCCTGTACCGTCCGGACATCTGGGGTCGGGATAGCGATCGCATCCTCAGCATCCAATCCTCCAGGCAGGAAGAGCCCGGGGCTGAAACGGCAGGCCATTCCGTCCCCCTTCTTCCTTAAAAAACAAAAGGGCCTTCCTTATTTTAAGGGAAGGCCTTTTCTTCTTTCACCCAATCGCGCCAGCGGTGGATCCTTTCCATGAAAACCAAAAAACGCCTTGTCCTTTTGGGTCTCCTTCTCCTCCTTCTTGCCCTGACAGCACTTTGGCTTGCCCCAGGCCTCAGACCCCTGCCACCCAACCTCCATCCTGTGGAAAACAACCACCGCATCCGGCTTCAGGACCGCTATGGCACAACTCTGAGCCTCAGCCGGGAGACAAGCCTCAACACCAGCGATTCAGCCGAACTGGACACCATTCCCCTGCTCCTGCGCCAGGCCATCCTCATGGCCGAAGACCAGCGTTTCTTCCGTCACCGGGGAACGGACTGGCGGGCTGTGGCCCACGCCCTCTTCCAGAATTTCAAAGCCCGGAAAAATATCAGAGGTGCAAGCAGCATTACCGAACAGGTGGTGCGCATCCTCCATCCAAGGCCAAGAACCCTGCGCTCCCGCATTCTGGAAAGTGTGGAGGCCCATCTCCTTGAAAAAAAAGTATCCAAGGCGGACATTCTCACCTTTTATCTCAACCAGGTTCCCTATCCTGACCGTTCCAGAGGCGTGGTGCAGGCCGCCCGGGATCTCTTTGACCGGGATCTTTCCACCTTAAGCGCCAACGAAATCCTCACCCTCGCCGTACTGCCCAGGGCTCCCCAGGGCCTTCATCCCGAGCGTCATCCCCAGCGCCTGGAAATCCGTGTCCAGGCCCTGGCCCTGCGCATGGTCGAGGCGGGCCTCCTGGAGGAAAGGGCCCTGGCCCATGCCCTGAAACCCGCAACTCTCCACAAACCCGCCCTGAGCGTATACGCTCCCTTTTTCATCCGCTTTGTACGGGACCATACCCCAACCCTGCCCCCCTCTTCTCACCTGCGCACCACTCTGGACGGCCCCCTCCAGAAAAAAATCCAGGCTCTGCTGGACAGCCGGGTGGACCTTCTCCGCAACCAGGGCCTTATCAATGGCGCGGCCCTGGTCCTTCATCACAAAACCGGAGAAATTCGCGCCTGGGCTGTGGCAGGTAACGGGGATGAAAGGCCCGGCGGTCGGATCAACGCCGTTCTCACCCCCAGGCAACCCGGTTCCACCCTCAAACCCTTTGCCTATGCCCTGGCCCTGGAAGCCGGATGGACAGCGGCCACCATCCTGGCGGATACTCCGATCAGCACCCCGGTGGGAAGGGGCTTGCACGATTATCAGAACTACTCCCGTAACACCTACGGAGCCCTGCCCCTGCGGGATGCCTTGGCCAACTCCCTCAACCTCGCCGCCATCCGCACGGTGCGCCATGTGGGAACGGGCGCTCTGCTGAATACCCTGAAGCGCTGTGGCATCCAGTCTTTAAATCGCCATCCGGATTTTTACGGCGACGGTCTCGTTCTGGGCAACGGCGAAGTCTCCCTGCTGGAACTGACCCAGGCCTATGCCGTCCTTGCCCAGGATGGCCGGAAACTCCCCCTCCGCTTCCTCGCCCTCCCCCTCCCCTCCGCCTCCGGAACCGCCCAGATTTTTCAGACCGACACGGCCCGGCTCATCGCCCATATTCTTTCCGATCCCGAAGCAAGGAGACGTGAGTTCGGCCCTCTTCTTTCCTTTCCCGTTCAGACGGCTGTGAAAACCGGAACCAGCTCGGATCACAGGGATCTCTGGGCCATGGGCTTTGACCACAGCCACACGGTGGGGATCTGGATGGGAAATCTCGATCGCAGTGCCACCCAGGGCCTGGCCGGAGCCTCAGGGCCCGTCCCTCTCCTGCGCGCCATCTTTGCCGAACTCAACCGGAATCAGCCCACCCAGGGACTCCCGCCTCCGCAGACCCTGGTGCTGGGGGATGTCTGCATCCAATGGAATGCGGAAAACCAGTGCACGGCTCTGCGCAGCGAATGGCTGCCCCCCCAGGTTTCTCTCCCTTCCGACAAGGAAGAAAGGGATCAGAGCATTCGCCTGGCAAGGCCCACAGATGGCCTCCTCCTTGCCATGGATCCCAGAATTCCCCAAGAGCATCAGCGCCTTCCCCTGACCGTGGAAGGGGTTCGGGAAAAAGCCCGTTATGCCTGGCTGGTGGATGGCATGCTGTTTGAGGAAAATGACCACCCGGAGACACTCTGGCCCTTAACTCCCGGAAATCATGAAATCCAAGTGCGGATTTTCCGGGAAGGCAGGCAACCCATTGAGCGCAAAGCCCAGATCCGTGTCATGGGCGCGCCTTTGGCTTCCGACGGCAAAAACGGCTGAACGGCTTCTCAGGCCTGGACCATGGCTCCGTCTTCAATCCGCACCACTGCCTTGCACTGCTTCACAAGATCGGCATTATGGGTGACCATCACAAGGGTCATCCCCTCTTCATTCAGTCTTTCAAAAAGCTCCAGAATCCTCTCCGCATTGCGGGAATCAAGGTTACCCGTGGGCTCATCCGCCAGGAGGATAGAAGGCCCGTTAATCAGGCTGCGGGCAATGGCCACCCGCTGCATCTCTCCCCCTGAAAGTTGACCTGGCAGATGGTAAAGCCTCTGGCTCAGCCCCACCTTTTCAAGCAGGTTCAAGGCTCTTTCCCTTTGTTTTTTTCCGGTGAACAGGGAAGGAAGGGCCACATTTTCCAGCACATTGAGGGTGGGAATCAGAAAAAACTGCTGAAAGACAAAACCAATGACAGTTCGCCGCAGGCGGGTGAGGCCCGCTTCGCTCTCTTCCTGCACCTCCCGGCCATGCACCAGAATCCGCCCCCCGGAAGGCCTATCCAGGCAGCCCATGAGGTTCATCAATGTGGTTTTTCCCGAACCCGAAGGCCCCACCACAGCCACAAAGTCCCCTGGGAAGAGGGAAAAGGAAATATCCTTGAGAGCATGAACGGTTTCTGAACCGCGACGGTATTGCCTGCACACATGTTCCAGGCGGATGATGGCTTCCTCACTCATTTCTCAGGACCTCCATGGGAACAATACGGGCCGCGCGGAAGGCGGGGTACAGAGAACAGATCAGCCCCACCAGGGTACACAGACCAAAGGCCATCAGGGCGATGCCAGGATCCGGCCGGGCAATGGGGCCTGTGGGTACATAAGCCACAAGCATGGTCCGCATCAGCTTTCCGGACACAGGGCTCAGCGCCATGCCCAAAAGAGCCCCAAGGCCGCTGCCCATGAGCGCAATGGCAAGGGTTTCAAGGGAGATAAGACGGAAAAGATCATAACGGCCAGCGCCAATGCATTTCAGGTAGGCCATCTCCCGTCGGCGTTCCAGCACAGCCATGAGCATGGTATTGACAACGCCAAACACGGAAATGAGAAAGGCCACCCCCACCATGACAAACATGATGGCGCGGGTGGCGCTGAAAAAACGAAGAATGCCGTCACTGAGCTCCCTTGAACCGATGACAAAATAATCCGCTGGCATGGAGGCGAGAATGCGGTTACGCACCACATCCATGGCCGTGATATCCGCCAGCTTCACCGCCACAGCGGAAAGTTTTCCTTCCCGCCCCACCAGTTGCTGGGCTGTGGCCAGGGGCAGAAAAAAAGTGCTGTCCTCCTGACCATAGGTGGGATGGAGAATGCCCGCCACCTCAAAGGTTCTGTCAAAAAAATCCAGATGGATGGGGCTTCCCACCCGCGCATGCTGCATACGCGCCAGCTCTGCGCCCAGAATCACCGAATCCATTCCCTCAAACCAGCCGCCGGAAGCGTACCGCCAGTCGGGTTTCACCCTTTCCACGGCATCCGTGATCCCCATGAAGATATCCGTGCGTGCGCCGTCCTCCGCAGTAAGGGAAAAAAGTTTGAAGGGCATCACCGCATCCACCTCCGGCAGGGCTCCAAGTCCTGCAACGATGTCTTCGTCCACATAAACGGGACTGAGCCCGCCATGGGCAACGACGGATGCGGCTTCAATGGGGCAGCCTTCCTTGGTGACATACAGATGCACGCCCGTACTGTGGACAAGCTCCTGGGTCACCGCAGTGGAATAACCCTTATCCAGAGAGAGGACCAGGGTGAGGGTTGCGGCGGACACGGCAAGACTGAGACCTGTGAGCAGGCTCCGCACGGGATTGCGGCGAAGATTGCAGAGGGCGACCTCGATAAAAGACATGGCTTCCCTCCTATTCCATCTTCAGGCCCAAGGCGGAAAAAACCACACGCTCTTTTCCCGTGATCACCTGTGCATAAA
Organism: Desulfobotulus sp.; assembly: GCF_034006065.1. Classification (NCBI taxonomy): domain Bacteria; kingdom Pseudomonadati; phylum Thermodesulfobacteriota; class Desulfobacteria; order Desulfobacterales; family Desulfobacteraceae; genus Desulfobotulus; species Desulfobotulus sp. The sequence goes on from NZ_JAVETM010000004.1 coordinate 65,047, forward strand.
CGGTTATGGCCTTGCCCCGCTGAAGTTTGGGGAACTTGAATCCCTGGGAGAAAATGGTAGCCGTATGGACGCCATCTCTGAAGGTGAAATCACACAAGGCCGGGCACTGACTGGCCACAAAACCTTTCATGACAAGCACTTTTCCGTCATAGATCGAAGGATCCTGAAAAACGCTCTGCAACCGGATCACGGGCGCTCCTTCGGGAATTTCGAGCCCCAGCTGCACCTGGGCCCCCACCCTCTGGACCGCAAAACCTGAAACCAGAAGAACAAAGAGCAGAAACCAGGAGATCCCCTCCCGGCGGCATGGATGAAAAAAGGATTTCATCTTTTTTTCCCTTTCATAGCAAACGCTTTCATAGATTTTTTACCTTTGCCCGACAAAACCTGGGGTCCCAGAAAAAAGGACACGGCTGTGCATACCGCCCGCACGGCGGCATCCGGGGTTCTTCCCCTCTGACAAGGGATGCCCCAGGGGAAAAGGGACGCAAGCCCGGAAAAATCTCCTCACTGTCCAGCAGCGGGCTTTAAAAGACAATGGGCAACGGGCAGAGAAGATCCGGGGTCAAAACCCCGAAAAATCCTTTTTAAGAAAAGGGCATCAAATCAGAAGAACGGTGGAAGCGATGTGGGGAGGCGTGGGGGTGAGATGCTTGGAATAGGAAAAGGCCAGAGCCCAGGAAATCCGGGGATTCTGCGGCCCAGGAAGGCATGGGGTCAAAAGGGCATGGCGAAAGATCGTGTCCAGACCCTGCAAAACCGGGGGCAGGACAGCGCTCTCCCCTTTTTCAGGAGTCGTGGTGCAACAGCAGTCCATCCTCAGGGGGTCACAGGCAGAGAGAGTCTCGCTGGCTTCAGAAGGGGGAGCTGAGGGTGCATCTTCTGAACCTTCTGCACAGCAGGAAACCGGAAAGGATTCCGTCGTTTTGGGCTGGGGTTCCCCAAAGGCGGGAATCGTATCCGACCCCATGGTGCAGCCGCAGGCATGAATCAGGGATGGTGCGAGTAGAGATAGCAGGAGTACAAAGACTCCAAGTCTCATCCCCATCCGATTTTCCCTTCCCATCATGTCCATGCCTTTCCGTCCTCCTCAGAAGGATTCATAAAAAATCCTGAAGAAAAATAATCGGATCTCCGAACAAAGTCAATGCGTCAGAAATGCGTATCCCCATCCATCTGGCGCACACGCACCTTCAGGTACAAATCCCCGCTACCGCCATCGGCCATGCGTCGCCCCAGTCCCTTCAGCCGCAGTTTCTGACCATCCTGGGTTTTGGGAGGCACGGTGATCTTATAGAGCCTGGAATAAAAACCCCAGGGAATATTGACCCTTTTGGTACATCCGGCCAGGGCCTCAAAGGGAGAAATGACGAGGGTGCCATACATGTGCGGTGTATCCTGCGGTGCAATGGGACGAATGGTCTGCAGGCCCGGCGTTTTGCGTCGCTGGGTGACCTGACGCACCCGGGTTGCAAAATGGCCTTCGGGAAACTGGACCAGTACACGCACCAGGAGGGCACCCACCACAAAACCTCCGATGTGCGCCCACCAGGCCACGCCGCCTCCACCGCCCATGGCGTTGAATACCTGGAGAAAAAACCAGAGGCCCATGTAAACAAAGGCTGGAATTTCAATGAAAAGGGGAAAAATGAGAATGGGGATGAGCGTAAGGATGCGGGATGCGGGATACAAAATGAAATAGGCGCCCATTACCCCCGCAATGGCGCCGCTGGCCCCCACAACGGGAATGGGAGAAGAAGGATAGACCATGAAATGGGCCAGGCCCGAGGCCAAACCACATCCCAGGTAAAAGGCCAGATACCGCAAAGGCCCCAGCCTGTCTTCCACATTGTCTCCGAAAATCCACAAGGTCCACATATTGCCGATGATATGCAGCCATCCGCCATGGAGAAACATGAAGGAAAACAGGGTGAAAGCCTGATGAAAAAATCCCCATCGTCCGGAAATAAGGGGATCCGTATACCGCGCAGGCACAAGCCCCCACTCCCAGATGAAACGTCCCATCTCTGGCCCTTGCCCCAGTTGCATGAAAAAAACAAGGACATTCACCACAATGAGAATCTGGGTAACCACAGGCCGGTTGCGGGAAGGCTGGGTATCTCGGATGGGAATCATGGCCTCTCCTTCAGATAAGGGCGCCGGATGGGTAAGGCTTGCGGATCGTCAGAGGGGAGAGTTCCGGAATTTCTTTCTCCTTTGCAGCAATGGGGGAGCCAGAATGCCCGTTCTGGCATCCCCAGCCCCCCTCACCCCCTTCAGCGAAAAAGACCGCCCGGCGGTGCAATGCGCATGCTCAGATCCACAGCCCTTGCCTGATGGGTGAGGGCCCCTGCGGAGATGATGTTCACACCCGCAAGGGCCAGGGTTTTCATGCGCTCCGGCGTCACCATGCCGGAAACCTCCACAAGACTCCGCCCCCCGATCCGACGCACAGCTTCGGCCACCATGGCGGCATCCATGTTATCGAGCAGAATCACATCCGCCCCTCCGGCAACCGCCTCATCCACTTCTTCCAGGGTTTCGGCCTCCACCTCAATCCGGATCAGATGAGACACCCGCTTTCGCACCGCAGCCATGGCCTGGGCAATTCCCCCTGCGGCGGCAATGTGATTGTCCTTGATCAGCACTCCGTCATACAGTCCCATGCGATGATTGGCAGCTCCGCCCACCCGAACCGCGTATTTTTCCAAGACTCGCCAGCCAGGCGTCGTTTTCCGGGTATCCACCAGAAGAATACCGCTTTCCTCCATCCCCGCGCCAAAACGCCGCACATGGGTGGCGATCCCGCAGAGACGCTGCAGAAAGTTAAGCGCTGTCCTCTCTCCGGTCAGAAGAGCCCGCATCCGGCCCTCAAGTCTTAGGAGCAGGGTGCCCGATTCCACAGGACTCCCTTCGGCAACCAGAGGAGAAAAGACCACATTCTTATCCAGTTTTTCAAAAACCCGCTGGGCCACAGAAAAACCCGCAGGAACCACCCCTTCTTCCTTGGCGAGAATCAGACCCTCTCCCATGGCTTCTTCGGGTATGATGGCCTCTGTGGTGATGTCTCCTGTGCCGATATCCTCTTCCAGGGCCAGGTCAATCAGGCGTTCAACGGCATACATTGGTTTCTTCCTTTATCAGAGCGCCTGACCTCAGTCAGGCGCTGAAAAATCCTTCATTCCTGCCGGTCCCAAAAGCCCTCCTGGGCTGAAAAGGCTTCTGTCCCCTTATTTCCAGCTCACACCATGCCCGCAATGCGATCCCGATTGGCAAGAAGCTGGGCCCGTTTTTCCACAAGCTCCTCGTACTGGGCCTTCACCTTTTTCACCACAGGCTCTGGCGCCTTATCCACAAATCCTGAATTCTCAAGCTTTGCAGCTATCCCGCCCAACTCCTTGTCCACCTTGGCCATGGCCTTGTCCAGGCGCTCCACTTCTTTTGCAAAATCAAGCACCCCTTCCAGCAGCACATAAAGGGCCGAACCCGAAACAATGCTCGTGGCGCTGGCTCTGGGTCGTTCACCCACGGGCATCACATCCAGGGTATCCAGACGCGCCAGCAGTTTCATGAGATCCTGATGCTGGGTCAGCATTTCCTTCTGAAAGGGATTGTCCGTATGGAAAAGGGCATTCAGGGCCTGGGCAGGGGAAAGATTCATCTCACCCCGGATGTTCCGCACGCCAGTCACAAGTTCAATGACAAATTCCATGGACACTTCCGCCTCAGGCGAATAAGCCAGGCGCTGGTTGTCCCAGTTCAACGTGGGAAAATCCGCCTCCATGATGGAACCGCGCCCGCCAGGGAGCTTCTCCCAGATTTCTTCGGTCACAAAGGGAACGATGGGATGAAGAAGAATCAGGGTGTCACTGATCACCCGATAGAGAACCCCCTTGGTGGCCCGCATGGCAGCATCTCCGGACTTGCCAAAGAGGATGGGTTTGATGGCCTCCAGGTACCAGTCACAGAATTCGTTCCACACAAAACGATACAGAATGGAGGCCGCATCGTTGAAACGGTAGGTATCCAGGGCCTGCTGCGCCTGGGCGCCCACACTGTGCAGACGGGAAAGAATCCACTGATCCGGCAGGGATATGGCCTTGGGATCAAAACTGTCATAGGCCTGATCCAGGTGCATGAGGGAAAAGCGGGCCGCGTTCCAGAGTTTGTTGATGAAATGGCGGTAGCCCTCCACCCTTTCCTCGGACAATTTGATGTCCCGGCCCATGGCCGCAAAACTTGTCAGGGTGAAACGGAAGGCGTCCGTGCCGTACTTTTCGATGACTTCCAGAGGATCAATGACGTTGCCAAGGGATTTACTCATCTTCTTGCCCTCTGCATCCCGCACCAGGGCATGGATGTAAACGTCCTTAAACGGCACCTCATCCATGAAGTGGGTTCCCATCATCATCATGCGGGCCACCCAGAAAAAAAGAATGTCAAAACCTGTCACCAGTACGGAGGTGGGGTAAAAGGTTTTCAGAAGATCGGTCTTTTCCGGCCAGCCCATGGTGGAAAAGGGCCAGAGGGCGGAGCTGAACCAGGTGTCCAATACATCACTTTCCTGGGTCAGAGCTGTTCCGCCACAATCCGGGCAGGTCTCAGGGTCCGCTTCCAGCACAAGAAGGCGGCCGCAGTCCTCACAGGTCCAGGCGGGAATACGGTGCCCCCACCATATCTGACGGGAAATACACCAGTCCCGGATATTGCGCATCCATTCATAATAGGTTTTTGTCCAGTTCTCCGGGTAGATACGGGTTTTTCCCTCTTCCACGGCTTTCAGGGCCTTGTCCGCCAGAGGCCCCACCTTCACAAACCATTGCAGGGAAAGGTTGGGTTCCACCACGGTCTTACAACGGTAGCAGTGGCCTACACTGTGGGTAAGATCTTCCTTTTTGACGAGAAGTCCCTGTTTTTCAAGCTCCGCAACCGCCCTTTCCCGGGCGACAAAACGATCCAGTCCTGCAAAAGGCCCCGCATGGGCATTCATACGGCCATCATCGTCAATGGCCTTGATCTGCTCCAGACCATGCTTGATGCCAAGCTCAAAGTCATTGGGATCGTGGGCCGGGGTTACCTTCAGGCAACCCGTGCCAAATTCCCGATCCACATAGCTATCCCGGATCACGGGAATTTCCCGATCTGTGAGCGGCAGCTTCACGGAAGCGCAGGAAAGGTCCGCATAACGCTCATCTTCCGGATGCAGGGCCACGGCCGTATCGCCGAAAAGGGTTTCCGGACGGGTGGTGGCCACCACCAGAGAACCGGAGCCGTCTGTCAGGGGATAGGCGATGTGATACAGAAAAGAGGCCTTTTCCTCATGCTCCACCTCAAGATCGGCAAGGGCTGTGTGGCAGCGAGGGCACCAGTTGATGAGGTAATGGCCCTTGTAAATGAGACCTTCTTCATAAAGTCGTACAAAAACCTTGCGCACGGCCCTGGAGAGTCCCTCATCCATGGTAAAACGCTCCCGATCCCAATCACAGGAAGCGCCAAGCCGCTGAAGCTGATGAATAATGGCGCCACCGTATTCCTTACGCCATTCCCAGACCCGATCAATGAAAGCATCCCGGCCCAGGTCATCTCTGGATTTACCTTCTGAAGCCAGCTGTTTTTCCACCACGTTCTGGGTGGCGATGCCCGCATGGTCCGTTCCCGGCATCCAGAGTACGTTTTTACCGCAAAGCCGCTGATAACGGCAGAGAATATCCTGAAGGGTATTGTTCAGCGCATGACCCATGTGCAACTTGCCCGTGACATTGGGCGGCGGAATCACAATGGAAAAGGCCTCCCTTTCCCCATCCCTGTCCTTTGCAGCAAAAAGTTTGTTCTCAAGCCAGTACCGGTACCAGCGTGCTTCCACCTCATGGGGCTCATACCCCTTATCCAACAGAGCTTCGCTCATGTCCCTTCCCTCATGCATCCTGAAGAATATTCAAAAAAAACCGGTTTCCGATGAAAACTCCGGTCACATGCCCCAAAAAGCGGTCCGGATACGGGATACCAGAAAACGGGCCGCAAAAAAAAAGGATTATGAAATAATCCCTTTTTTTGTGCAAGTTTTTGATCCCCCAGGTGTGGATGATCTCATAATCCGCCGGAATCCGGGCTGCAAGGCTGAAGGCTCTGCGTGATGTTCGAACTTCCCAGGCCATGCCGACGCAACCCTCACCGGGCCTTACGTCCTATACGAACCCATCTCAGTCTTCATAGAGATTTTTCTTCAGGCTGTGGATTTCCTTTTCCACAGCCCGCTCCACAACGGACATCAAGGCGGCATCAAGCTTTTCGGAAAAGACCTTGCGCACCACCCGCTCCAGCATGGCTTCAAAATCAATCTCAGAAAGCCGTTCTTCCATGAGTTCCATGGGAGTCAGGTCTCTTTTTTCATCGGAAGAACGACTCACCAGGGGAACAAAATCCGTATCCGGCATCCAGGATTCTTCCGCAAGGTCATAGGCTTTGCCCGTTTTCCCGGAAACTCCGCTTTCAGGCATCAACGGAACCTCGGAAAAACCCCCTTCCTCTCCCTGCCCATCCATCTCAGGCGTCACTGCATCCAGCCCCAATCCTTCCAGGGCTTCTTCTGGAAATTCGGTGAAGACCTCCGCTTCCAGGTCACGCATTCTCTCTTCAGGGAGGGACTGCCTTTCCCCGGAATCCTTTGCTCCATCGGGTGTTTCCAGCAGATCGTCCAGGTCCAGCAGGTTTTCCTCAAACATCGCATCGTCCACCTCAGCAGAAGACAGAAGATCCTTCTCCTCCGGAGTTTCTTCCACCCCTTCCAGATCCTGGGAATCTCCTTGGGCAAGGACCGTTCTTTCCTGGGACTCCCGGTCATTCAGATCTTCGGAAAAGCTCTCTGAAAGGGGTAAATCCCGAAGATTTTCTTCCTGCGCCGCCTTCTCATTTGCCCCGTCCAGGCTATCCAGAAAATCCCCAGCCAGGGAAAGGTCCAGCGCATCCGCCTCCTGGGGAGGCACTGCCTTTTCCCCCTCCCCATCCAGGCTATCCAGAAAATCCGCGGCCAGGGAAAGGTCCAGCACATCCGCCTCCTGGGGAGGCACTGCCTTTTCCCCCTCCCCGTCCAGGCTATCCAGAAAATCCGCGGCCAGGGAAAGGTCCAGCACATCCGCCTCCTGGGGAGGCACTGCCTTTTCCCCCTCCCCATCCAGGCTATCCAGAAAATCCGCGGCCAGGGAAAGGTCCAGGACATCCTCTTCCTGGGGAGGCACCGCCTTTTCCCCCTCCCCATCCAGGCTATCCAGAAAATCCGCGGCCAGGGAAAGGTCCAGGACATCTGCCTCCTGGGCCTGGAATGCATGGGCAGGCGGCCTTTCAGATTGAAGATCGCTGCGGAGCATATCCGTAACCGCGCTCATTGCCCTGTCCGGTTGATCCGATCCATCCTCCAGAAAATCCCCCACATCCAGCAGATCCAGGGATTCTTCCTCCCGGAAGCCAAATCCCGAATCCGCCCGGATTCCAGACGCAACGTCTTTGCTCGCAGCAGAAGCAGAAAAATCCGGGACATCCTCTGCGCCGAGATCCTGCTCTTCCATCCAGTCTTCCGGTTCCAGGGCCTGGGCAAGATCACCCTGGGGATCGGGTGGGGGGGGGAAAACGAGTCCGGAAGGGATCTCCTCCTTGCCCGGTCGGGGGAGATCCGAAGGACTGCCAAGCAGAATATCCTCAATCTCAATAAAATTATCGTCTTCTCCGGACAAGCCTTCGGTATGCGGAGGCATCTGGGCCCTGTCTTCCGGATCCGGGATCTCCGAAACCACTTCCAGAACAGGCTGTGGAAGAGAATCCCGCGCACTTCCTTCTGCCTGAAGACTTACGGCAAGGTCCGAAAGATCCAGGTCATCGGTCAATCCATCATTTCGGAACGACGCAGCGCTCCCTTCAGGCTTATCCTTCATAAGGTCTCCGCTTGTATGGCTGGGCAGATTGGCATTGTAGATACCGCAGGAAAGAAAAAAAGCGACGATATCCCAAAAAAACCCCTTGTTCGGGGCCTAAGATACCACGCGACAGGCTCTGACAGCAAACAAATGATGCAGGCAATATTTCATATGAGAAAAATTCTGTCAAGAAAGCGAACTTGCCCTTTCCGGCAAAATCAGTATAGATTTTGCGGGCCTGATGCCCCGGAGTCCTTCCATCCTCCCCGCACGCCCGGATGAGACCGCCATGCCATTCAACAAGGAGTTTCCATGCCCCGCATCCCCGTTTCCATGCCCCAGTTTCCACCGGATACCCTGACCCTGACAGGCCAGGACGCCATACATGTCCGCAATGTTCTGCGCATGCAGCCCGGAGACCTTCTCTGCCTTTTTGACGGCAGAGGCAATGAATACGACACCCGCATCACAGCCGTGGACGGAACAGGCGTCCACCTCAGGCTCTGCGGCGCCAGACGGTGCATTCCAGACTCTCCTGTGCATCTGGACATTGCCATTGCCCTGTTAAAAGAAAAAAAAATTGACGACCTGATCCGCCCCCTCACCGAGCTCGGGGTGCGCACCCTCCGGATTTTTTCCGCCAAACGCAGCGTGCCTGTCCTGAGAGAAGATAAGGTCAAAGCCCGTCTGGAGCGCTGGCAGCGCCTTGCCACCGAAGCCCTCAAGCAGTGCGGTGCAGGCCATATGCCGGATATCCTTTTCCACGATACCCTCTCCCCCCTTCTGGAAGATGGGCAAGAGCATGAGATGCGGATTCTTTTCTGGGAAAGCACCCGGACCAGCCCATGGCCCGGCCCACACGCCCGGCCCTCGCGCATCCGCGCCGTATTCGGGCCTGAAGGCGGGTTTGAGACGAGCGAGGTCGAAGCCTTCCAGAGAGCGGGGTATGAGATTCTCGGCCTTGGGCCCCGTATCCTCAAAGCGCCCACCGCTGTCCTCGCAGGCAGCGCCCTTTTGCAGTTCCGCTACGGAGACCTTTCCCATCCGCCGCAGGTTCCCTTCTTTCCCCCAGAAGATTCTCCGGAGCCTTCCCCCAAATCGTCCTGAAAAAAAAGAGCAGCCGGACCGCCCTTTACGAAGATAAGAAAAACAAGGACTGAAAAAGAATGTTTTTCCTTTAATGCCAAAACCTTGAAAACTCTTCCCCAGGCCCTGGACACGCATACGATCCAGGGCCTGGAAACTTTTTATACCCGCAAATAAAAATATCTTGACACTCAGAGCCATTTTCCTTACAAAGGCTTCGTCTTGAGCGCCCAAGTAGCTCAGTCGGTAGAGCAGAGGACTGAAAATCCTCGTGTCGGTGGTTCGATTCCGCCCTTGGGCACCATAAAAAAAATTAAAAGTCCTGGACCACGTGTCCGGGACTTTTTTTATTCCCACCCCCCTGCTCCGAAAAAGAAAAAAGGGATGCCGATACAAAACCGACCCCCCTCTCTTTTTCCTTCAGAATCTCAAGCCTACAAACAGCGAGACAAAAAGGCAGATATCCGCTCGTTCTCCTGGCAGGTTCCGAAAAAATCCCCCGGTTTGCCGCTGTCCACAAACACGCCGTTTTCCATAAAAATCACCCGGTCTGCAATCTCCCGTGCAAAGCCCATCTGATGAGTGACAATGATCATGGTCATGCCCTCCCTGGCCAGAGCGCGGATGGTGTCAAAGACCTCTCCCACCAGTTCCGGATCCAGGGCGGATGTGGGCTCATCAAAAAGCATCATCTTGGGTTGCATGGCCAGAGCCCTTGCAATGGCCACCCGCTGTTTCTGTCCACCGGAAAGCGTGGCGGGAAACACATCCCTTTTATCCGAAAGCCCCACCTTTTCCAGCATGAGACAGGCCAGCTCCCGGGCTGCGACCTTGTCCATTCCCTTGACCGTAACCGGACCTTCCATGACATTGCCAAGAACGCTCATGTGGGGAAAGAGATAGAAATGCTGAAACACCATGCCGATCTCCGAACGCAGGCGACAGATATTCTTCTGGCAGTCCGGCACCCGTTTTCCCTTGCGGGTCACATACCCCACATCCCTGCCTTCAAACAGGATATGCCCCTCGTCAATGCGCTCCAGCATGTTCACACTCCGGAGCAGGGTGGATTTTCCCGATCCTGAGGGTCCGATGATCACCACTTTCTCCCCAGGAGCCACACTCAGGCTCACATCCTTCACCGCTGTCAGACTGCCGTATCGTTTAACAATACCCCTTAATTCGAGAACCGTGTTCTTACCGTTTTTCATAAACCCCCACCCGCCTTTCAAGGGTCTCAAAGCAGAAGGTAAAGACCGTGGTAAAAAGAAGATAAATGCAGGCCGCCAGGATCAGTACATTGACATTGAAATAGGCATTGAACATCTGATCCGCAGCACGCATCAGCTCCACCATGGCAATGGTGGACACAAGGGCTGTGTCCTTGATCAGGGCAATGAACTCATTGCCCACGGGCGGAATCAGGCGCTTGTAGGTCTGGGGGATGATCACCCGCCGCATGGCCTGCCCGTAGGTCATGCCGATGGCTTTGGCTGCCTCCATCTGACCATGGTCGATGCTCTCAATGCCTCCCCGGATAATCTCCGCAAGGTAGGCTGAATAGTTGATCCCAAGGCCCAGCAGGGCAGCGGTCAGGGGCTTTAAGGTGATGCCCAGGCTGGGAAGGCCGTAATAGATGAAAAAAAGCTGAAGAAGAAGCGGAGTTCCCCGGAAAAACCAGATGATGAACCAGCACAGCCCGGAAAGGGGGGGAATTCGACTGATGCGGCCCAGGGCAATGAGCAGTCCGCCAAGGGGAGAAACCAACATGGTGACCACAACCAGGGTGAGGGTCATCATGGCGCCCTGAATCAGGCTGGGCAGAAAAAGCCAGGCATCCTTGATAAAAACGCGGTAGGCAGGCAGACGCTCCCGCTCCAGGGAACGCAGAAAATTAGCCGCTTCCACATTCTGAGGATAAGGATCCAGAATCTCACGGCAGGCCGCCATGGCTTTCTCATAATCTTTCAGGGCATGAAAAATCCGGGCCATTTGCATACGGCTGCGCACAAAGGGTGCAAGCTCACCACCTTCCGAAGGCGGGGCAATGACGGCCAGCCGCTCTGCGGCCTCCACCAGATCCCCCATGACCATGAGATTATCCGCCTCCCGAAAAATACGGGCGGTGTCCGCATGGAGGGGAAAGGGAGAGACCAAAAGCCCTAGAGGAGGAGGACCGGAATGAAAAAACGTATCATGCTTCTCCTTGAAACACCGACGCCCGCATGGATTTCCTGCGGGCGTCGGGCGGACAATCAACAACCAAAAAAAGGACAGCGCTTCCCAAAAAAATTACCAGGCCGCCTTATCAACGATATTCTCACCGAACCACTTTTCAGAAATCCGTCCAAGGGAACCATCGGCCACCATGGCATCCAGCTCCGCCTGCACCCGATCCCGGAGGCTCACATCCGCCTTGCGGAAAGCCACACCAAAGGGCTCTTTGGTGATAAAGCCCTTAAGGGTTTTGTATTTACCGATGCGCTTGGAAATGGCATCGCGTCCCACCACATTGTCAATGATCACAGCGTCCAGGCGACCGCTTTCAAGGTCAAGGAGGGCCTTGGGATTGTCCACATACTCCCGCACTTCCTTGGGCGCATTGGGCAGCTTGGCCACCGCATTAAGAGCGCTGGAACCCTTCTGTACGCCAATGACCATCCCCCCCAGGTCCTGATAGGAGGCAAAACGATTTTCATTAAAGCGCACCACCACCACCTGGCCGTCCATGATATAGGGTTCCGTAAAATTCACCTGCTCCGCACGAGCTTCGGTGATGGTCATACCGTTCCAGATGCAATCAAACTTTCCGGAATTCAGAGAATGAATGACCCCGTCCCAGGCCGTGGGATGCCATTCAATGGCAATGCCAATCCGCTTGCCCAGCGCTTCTGCGGCGTCAATATCAAAGCCCACCAGCGTACCATCCTCCAGACGGTAGCCCATGGGGGCAAAGGCATCATCAAGGCCAATGACAAGCTTACCCGCCTGCTGAACCCTTTCCCAGGAACCACCGGCATGGGCTGTCACAGCCAGCGCCAGTACACAAAAAAGCCCGACAATCATCCGTTTCATAACCATTCTCCTTCACAAGGTTGGCTGCGGCCAAAGGGTCAGACCATTTGACCGGAAAACAAGTATCCTGAATCCATGACAAAAAGCCCCTATCTCAATGCCGGGACTTTGGCAAGACTTTTGTGCGTTCGCCCCCCATCTCACAGGGCCTTTTTCCAATCCTTCCGGCATCCCCAAAGGCAAGAAGGCCCCTTTCCAAAAAATCCCGGCCTCCCCTGAAAAATCAAGATGCATCACGGGCAAATCGCCTGGTTGCCTGTACACCTGGTTGAAGGCAGGCCACCCTAAAAAAAGCCCTCAATCTCCTGTCTTCAGAACGGCAAGGAAGGCGGACTGGGGAATTTCCACCTGGCCCACCATTTTCATCCGTTTCTTTCCCTTTTTCTGCTTTTCCAGAAGCTTACGCTTACGGCTGATGTCTCCGCCGTAGCACTTGGCCGTCACATCCTTTCGGAAAGCAGAAATGGTCTCCCGCGCGATGATCTTACCGCCGATGGCCGCCTGAATGGGGATCTTGAACTGCTGGCGCGGAATTTCCTCCCGGAGCCGCTCGCAGGCCATGCGGCCTCTGGGCTCAGCCTTGTCCTTATGCACCAGCTGGGCCAGGGCATCCACCTTTTCTGCGTTCACCAGAATATCCACCTTCACAAGGTTGGTTTCCCGATACTCCAGCATTTCATAGTCAAAGGAGCCGTAACCCTGGGTGATGCTTTTCAGTTTGTCATAGAAGTCATAGACCACCTCGCCCAGGGGAAGCTCAAAGATCATTTCGAGCCGGTTGGAGGTGAGATACTGGTAGTTCCGGTTAATTCCCCTACGCTCCATGCAGAGCTTCATCACAGCGCCCATGTAACGATCCGGCACAATGATATTGGCCTTGATAAAGGGTTCCTTCACGGATTTGATCAGGGTAGGATCGGGATAGAGGGCGGGGTTGTCCACCACCTGCATCACACCGTCCATGAGTTCCACCTGATAACTCACCGAAGGGGCCGTAATGATCAAGGAGAGATCAAACTCCCGCTCCAGACGCTCCTGCACCACTTCCAGGTGCAGCATGCCGAGAAACCCGCATCGGAATCCAAAGCCTAAGGCTGCGGAGCTGTCCTTTTCATACATGAGGGCTGCGTCATTGAGTTTGAGTTTTTCAATGGCAATGGCAAGCTCCTCATAGTCATCGGAAGCCACAGGATAAATGGAGGAGAAGACCACGGGCTTGGCCTCATGGAAACCGCCAAAGGGTTTGGCGCAGGGTTTTCTGTGCAGGGTTACCGTGTCTCCGCAACGGGTGTCGCTCACGGTCTTGATGCCTGCGATCATGTACCCTACCTGGCCTGCGGAAAGCATTTTCTGAGGATTGCGCACAATCTGAAAGAGCCCCACCTCCTCCACCCGGTATACGGCATTGTTGCTCATGAAACGGATTTCATCCCCTGCCCGGATGCTGCCATCCACAATGCGCAGATGAACGATGGTGCCCCGGTAGGGGTCGTAATGGGAATCAAAGATCATGGCTTTGAGAGGCGCATCCCCATCCCCTTCCGGTGGGGGAAGCTGAGCGACAATGGCCTCCAGCAGTTCATCAATTCCGATCCCCTCCTTGGCGGAGGTCAGGACAGCGGCGTAAGGATCCAGCCCCAGGTCATCGGCAATCTGCTCCTTGGCCCATTCCACATTGGCGCTGGGAAGGTCGATCTTATTGATTACGGGAATGATGGTGAGGTTATGTTCCATGGCCAGGTAGAGGTTGGCCAGGGTCTGGGCTTCCACCCCCTGGGTGGCATCCACAAGGAGAAGCGCCCCTTCACAGGAGGCCAGGGCGCGGGACACCTCGTAGGTGAAATCCACATGACCGGGCGTATCAATGAGGTTCAGGGAATAGGTTTTCCCGTCCTTTGCCGTATAGGGCAGACAGACGGTCTGACTTTTGATGGTGATTCCCCGCTCCCGCTCAATGTCCATGGAGTCCAGAATCTGATCGTGAAAGTCCCGGTCCGCAATGATCCCCGTTGCCTGAATGAGACGGTCCGAAAGGGTGGATTTACCGTGGTCAATGTGGGCGATAATGCTGAAATTTCGAATATTCTTCATGGAATATGTCATCACCTTCTAAAAAAACGGCTGTCTTGAGCCGCAAAACAGATTTGAAGCGGCATTTTGCCCATAAAAAAACGGGCAGCCGACTGTACCGGCAATCCGCTTTTTTATGAATCCCCGTTGTTTGTACCCAATAGAGATCTTTGTGTCAATTCACAGCCATCACATTCACAGCCATCACAAGGAACCCAGGCCTACCTGAGCATCTCCGTAATATTCCCTGTAGATGGCTTCCTGCTCATCGAGAATTTCCCGTAAAATCGAAAGCGTTGTCAGGGGATTCATCAGAACGGCGCGCAAGACCACCGTTTCTCCACCGCCAGGGACACCCTTGTCAATGGCCGTTCTGGAAACAAAGCTTTTACCTGACTCCCGCTGCACCCGCTGGATGGTAATATTGATATCATTAATTTTTTCATTCAGGGCCGTTCGCTCGGCTCCGGAAGAACGCAAAAGGGCTTCCTTCAGGGGCGTGGGGCAGAAGCGGTAGGTCAGAATATTCAGCTCCGGCGCGGTCACCAGCTGGAAGTGATCCCTTCTTCGGATTTCTTCCGCAAATTTGCGGGCCAGATCAATGCCATGGTCAATGAGCATGCCGTAGCCCTTACGCCCCATCACCTTGAGGGCGGAATCCAGCACGAGGGAATTGGCCTCCCGTGTTCCTGAAAAGGTCTTGATGCCCAGGTCCACGGATCCCCGGCGGATAATGTAATTGGCATGATAACTGATGGCATCCAGATGAAAGGGACTGCGGAAATACACCATACCGCAGGTCATGGGCATGTAAAACTGCTTATGTCCGTCAATGGTGACGGAGTCGGCCAGCTCCATGCCGTCCAGCAGATGGCGGTAGCGGTCGCTCATCAGGGTGGGCCCCCCCCAGGCCGCATCCACATGAAAATGCACACCCGCCTCCCGGCAGATTTCCCCCATCTTGCGCAAAGGGTCCACGGTTCCTGTTTCCGTGGCTCCCGCAATGCCTACCACAGCAAGAATACGGGTTTTGGGGTCCGCCTTGTATTCGGCAATCTTGCGGCGAAGGGCAGGCAGGCAGATCCGGTTTTCCCCATCCACATCAATGGTGATCAGGCTCTGGTTGCCCAGACCGAGGACACCGATGGCTTTTCTTAAGGAATAATGTCCCCGCCGGGAAACCAGAATCACACAGCGCTCAATGCCGTAGGCTCTGTACGCCTCACTGAGGCCTTCGGCCTCCACGCCTGCAAACCCCTCTTTGGGCCCCAAAAGGGTGTTTCTTGCCACCCACAGAGCCGTCAGGTTGGCGGCTGTGCCTCCTTCGGTAAAAGTTCCCAGGGTGGCTTCCGTACTCTGAACATGGGTATTGTAAAAAGTTTCATCAAAGCCGTAGATCAGACGATGCAGCCTGGCAAGGACCTGACGCTCCACAATGGACACCACCTTGGATGTCTCCAGCTTCACCACATTCTGATTCAAAGCCGCCACAATGGCCTTGAAAAGCACCATGAAAAAAGGAATGGCCGAGGTCATGTGCCCCACAAAATAAGGAGAGGATACATTCACAGCCTGGGGCGCAATGCGGTCAATGATATCGGAAATGACTTCGGGTAGCTTTTTTTCCGGATCAAAACAGAGGGTGCTGTCCATGTAACCAAGGGCCAGCTCCTTCAGCCCGATCTCTTCAGTCACACCCACATGCTTGTGGAGAAACTCCTGCAATCCAAAAAGAATCTGCTCCATGTAGCCCACCAGCTTGGCACGGTCGGCTTCGCTGTCCGGCTGGATAAAAAGCCGCAGCATCTGCTCCCACTCACCACTCCTTGCGGAAGGTGTTTCAAAACTCAGTCCCTGTCGCATGGTCCCCGCCCCATGGTCTTAGTTTTCCGGAATACGCCTTCCCCAAAGCCTGCCTCCCCAGCAGTCCGCATCGGGTAACTTTATCTCCGGCCATTTTCCTTCCCTTATTTCCCCAATCCTCTTTCTTCGATTTTCCTGCTGTCTGCACGACATAACAAACAAAAAGAAAATAACGAAATCTTTTTTTGCATATCTGTCTTTTTATTTGAAAGTGCGGGCATGTAACCATGTCTGAGAAAAAAAAACAACGCCCCCGCCCCTTTTTTTCATCCGTTTTTTACGGCGGAAAGCCCGACAGTCCTGGGTGTTGACACAAACTTCCGTTCACCGTATCTTTGGTTGTTTTAATGTTCGGGGCTTGTGGGCTTTCCGGATCGGGGAAAAATGGCATCCCCCATGCCGAGATCTGAAAATTCCTGCATCCGCAGGAGAACCCATGCCGCCCTGCGCAGCGGGGTTCCTTATTTTCTTGCCCTGACGACCCTAAGGCCCCCTTCATCCCCATGGAGTGCTCATGAAACTTTCTCCCCTCCCTGTTCTGGTCATCGGCGCCCTTCTCCTTGCCCTTGGCTTCTGGGCAGGGACATGGATGTCAGGATCCGATCCGGAAAAACAGCCTGCGGCCCGGCGTTCCCTGCCCGCAGAGGATGACAGAGAAAGGGTCTACCTTTATTTTATCGATGCTTCGGATCAGTATCTTTTTACAGAAACCAGAGACATGCTTCTCAGAGGAAGCCCCGGAGAAAAAACCCGCAGCATTTTCGAAGCCCTGGCAGCCGGGCCTGTGGGAGAAGGTGCATCTCCCTTGCCCGAAGACTCTCAGCTTCTGGCCGTTTACATGGATGGGGACATGGTTGTCTTGAACCTTCACCCCGCCATCCGGGACAACCATCCCGGCGGCAGTCATGCGGAGCTCTACACCATTTATGCCCTTGTGAACTCCCTTGTAATCAACGTACCGGAAATCCGAAAGGTGAAACTCCTCATTGCCGGCCAGGAACAGGATACTCTGGCAGGCCATATCGATATCCGGCATCCCCTTACCGCCAATATGATGATTGTACGATGACTCAGATCAAACTCTCCCAGATTCGCAATATCGGCATCATGGCCCACATTGATGCGGGCAAAACCACGGTTACCGAACGCATCCTTTATTATACGGGGCGATCCCACAAACTCGGTGAAGTGCATGACGGCGAGGCCATCATGGACTGGATGCCCGATGAGCAGGAGCGGGGCATCACCATCACCAGCGCTGTCACCACCTGTGAGTGGAAGGATACCCGCATCCAGGTCATTGACACCCCAGGCCATGTGGACTTCACCATTGAAGTGGAGCGTTCTCTCCGGGTACTGGACGGAGCCATCGGCGTTTTCTGCGCTGTGGGTGGCGTACAGCCCCAGAGTGAAACCGTGTGGCGTCAGGCTGACAAATACCATGTCCCCAAAATCGCCTTTGTCAATAAAATGGACCGCATTGGCGCAGACTTTGACGGGGTGATCCGCCAGATCCGGGAAAAACTCGGCGCAAATCCCATTCCCGTGGCCCTGCCCCTGGGATCCGAAGACCGCTTTTCCGGTATCATCGACCTCTTACTGATGAAGGCCGTTATCTGGGATGAGGCCTCCTCCGGCACCACCTACACCCATACGGATATCCCCAAGGATATGGAGGAAGAAGCCCGGGCAGCCCGGGACAAACTGCTGGAGGCTGTGGCGGAAATGGATGACGCCCTCATGGAAAAGTACCTGGGGGAAGAGGAAATTTCCACAGAAGAAATCCAGAGTGTCCTGCGTAAAGCCACCATAGGGCTCAAGGCCGTCCCCGTACTCTGCGGCTCTGCCCTGAGAAACAAAGGCATCCAGTCCCTTCTCGACGCCATTGCCGCCTACCTTCCCAGCCCTGCGGACATTCCACCCGTGGAGGGCGTCATCCCTGGCACCGAGGAAAAGGTGCATTTTGCCCCGAAATCCGCAGAACCCCTTTCCGCACTGATCTTCAAGGTCGCCATGCCCGAAGGCCGTAAGCTTGTGTACGCAAGGATTTATTCGGGAAAACTCAAAGAGGGAGACGAGGTCTTCAATCCCACCCTTAACCGCAAGGAAAGGGTTTCCCGGATCCTGCTCATGCATGCCAACAAAAAGCAACGCATTGAATCCGCAGGCCCCGGAAGTCTTGTCGGCCTTGTGGGCCTGAAGGATTCGGCCACAGGTGACACCCTCTGCCGCGCCGACCATCCGGTTATGCTGGAACGCATTGACATTTACGAGCCGGTCATTTCCCTTGCCATCGAACCCAAAACCCATGCGGACCAGGAAAAACTGGAGCAGGTCACAGCCAAGCTTCTGGACGAGGATCCCACTCTGCGGATGAAACAGGATCCGGACACAGGCCAGACCATCCTTTCGGGCATGGGCGAACTGCACCTCGAAGTCATTGTCAGCCGCATGTCGAGGGAATTCAACACCCAGGTCAATGTGGGCCGTCCCCAGGTTGTACACAGGGAAACCCTGGCCGCAGAATCCAAAGGGGAAGCGGCCTTTGAGCGGGAAATCACGGGTGTGCGCCATTTTGCCAAAATCAGCCTGCTCCTGCGGCCCCTGGAACGGGGGGCTGGCATACGCTTCACCTCCCGCCTGCCCGAAGGTCGCCTGAGACCCCAGCTCCTTGGGGCTGTGGAAAAGGGCGTCCGCGAAGGATTTGGATCCGGCCCCCACATGGGCTACCCTGTCACAGACCTTGAGGCCTTCATCCTGGATGCGGAAGTCCGGGAAGGCTGCGATACGGAGTTGGCCTTCACCATTGCTTCGGCCATGGCCTGCCGCCAGGCGCTGATGCAGGGAGAAACCCTTTTGCTCGAACCCATTATGAATGTGGAGATTTTTGTACCGGAACAGCATATGGGCGAGGTGATCGGCGACATCAACAGCCGGGGTGGAAAAATCGAGGGCATCACCCCCAAATCCGGCATCCAGGAAATCCAGGCCGTGGTTCCCCTCAAGAAGATGTTCGGCTATTCCACGGATCTGCGCTCCGCAACCCAGGGCAGGGGGAACTATACCATGGTCTTCTCCCACTTTGACGCCCCCTGACAAAAAGGAGAGGTCAGCGTTTCTGGGCCGCCTGGCTGCGCAGCCCTCTGCGGACCTCCTCCCGCCTTTTTTCGGCATCCGCCCGCTCCGGAGCCCCCTCCGGAAGCAGGGTCAGGCTGCGAGCATAATGGAACTCCGCATTGGCAAAGTCCCGGAGACCTTGGTGGTAGCGTCCCAGATGGTAATGGGCCAGGCCATCCTTTCCCATCTGTCCCCAGACTTCTCCTGCGGCATAGTGGGCGCCGATGAGGTCCGGTGCCATTTCCATCACCCGATCCAGGGTCTGGATCGTCTTTTCATAGCGGCCCACTGCCGCATAGGCCCGGCCCAGATCAAAAAACACTTCCGGGTCTCCGGTTTCTGGGGCGACAACCTCCAGAAGCCCGATGGCCGCCTCCGGACGCCCCGCCCGGTAACGCACCCGTCCGAGATCCGCCAGAACCAGGGGATCCATGGGGCTTTTACGGGCAACGGCTTCCATGAGGGCAAGGGCTTCCTCCCGCTCCCCTTTTCGGATCAGGGCCAGGGCCAGGGCATGCTGCACAAAAAGATCTTCGGGATCCTTCACCAGGCCCTGACGCAATTGGTTCACGGCCATTTCCACATCTCCGTAGCGCCCCAGCAGACGGGTGCGGATTTTTCTGAAACGGATAGGGTCCGAAGGATCCGCCTTGGGAGAATGGGTCAGGGTTTTCTGCCGGGACTCCAGCCAGGAAGCCACAAAGGCAATGCGCTCTTCCGTACCCGGATGGGTTCTCAGGTAGATCGGCACATCATCTGTGGTATACCACTCCTGGCCACGGATCTTGCGCAGTACCCGCAAAAGTCCTTCTCCGCCATAACCCGCCGCACTGAGATAGCCGAGGCCCCGTTCATCGGCCTGACGCTCATTCTCACGGGTATAGGATAAAAGGGCCGAGTGCCCCGCAGCCTGGCTTCCCAGAATCAGTCCCACGGCGGCATCGGGGCTGGCACCTCCCAGAGCGGCCAGAATCCCTGCGGCCATACCGGCGAGGGTGCCCATGCCCACCTTACGGGACCGGCTCACCAGCTCGGAAATATGACGGCAGCTCACATGGGCGATCTCATGGCCCAGGATCCCGGCCAGTTCCGCTTCTTCTTCCATGGCCAGAATCAGGCCCGAATGGATATAAATATGGCCGCCGGGACCGGCAAAGGCATTGTAGGCCGGGTCCAGCACCACATCAAAGGTCATGGGAAAGGGAGGATCTTCCAGGGTATCCACAATCCGCCGCCCCACTTCCCGGACATAGGCCGTGATCACAGGATCCCGGACCAGGCGCTGGGAGGCCTGGATGTACTGCACAAACTCCTTGGCCAGCACTTCCTCCTCCTGCAGGGTCAGGGAAAAGGCCGGTAAGGAAAGCCCGAGGATGGCAAAGGGCAAAACAAGGACCCGAAAAACACGGTTGACAGCCTGCTGTAAAAGGGACATGAATCGTCCTTTCCGTCATGGATTGCGGCCTTTGGAAACAAGCCCACAAGACCCGCCGCTTCCCGCATCAGCCCCTTTGCACGGGCTTCCTGCGCCGTCCCCGGAATCCTTGCTTTGCAATTCACAGGAACTATGGTAGAGGCATCTTGTTATGACACAGATCATCTGCATCGCCAATCAGAAAGGAGGAGTGGGTAAAACCACCACAGCCATCAATCTTGCTGCGGCCCTCGCCCTCTCCGCCAAAACCACCCTTCTTGTGGACTGCGATCCCCAGGCCAACGCCACCACGGGCATTGGCCTCGACAAGTCCGGACTTAAAAAGACCCTCTACCATGGTCTCATTGGCGAGGCCGAGGCTGTGGATCTCATTGCCACCTGTGACATTGAAGGGCTGCACATTCTCCCCTCCCGGGTGGAACTCATCGGTTTTGAAGTGGAAATGATGGGTGCAGCAGACAGGGAAAAGCTTCTGCGCCGTCTCCTGGAACCCCTGCGGGGACGTTACGATTACATCCTGCTGGATTGCCCCCCCTCCCTAAGCCTGCTCACCCTCAACGCCTTTACCGCTGCGGACACCGTACTCATTCCCCTGCAGAGTGAATTCTATGCCCTCGAAGGCCTGGGGCAGCTGCTGCAGACTGTCAAGCGGGTGAAAAAGAGTCTCAATACGGAACTGCGCATTGCAGGTATTCTCCTCACCATGTTCGACGGTCGCACCAACCTTTCCACCCAGGTCGCCGAAGATGCAGAACAGTACTTCAGGGATCTGATCTTCAAAACCCGGATCCCGCGGAATGTCCGCCTGGGGGAAGCCCCCAGCTTCGGTCAGTCCATTTTCACCTATGCCCCTGCATCCAAGGGAGCCCAGAGCTATATGGAGCTGGCCGAAGAAATGATGGGGCTCAGCCCCTGATCCTCCGTCCCCCAAAACGCGCATCCTCCGCCCCAGGGCCGGGGGATGCTGTGGAACGATCCCAACATGACAGACTCTGAATCTTACCGGAAAACCAGAAAAAAAAGCGGTCTTGGACGCGGGCTCTCCTCCCTCATACCAGACATTGAAGCTGCGGATAAGGCCCTTACCCAGCCCCAGACCCCGGAAACCCTTCCCATTGACGCCCTGCGGCCCAACCCTTTCCAGCCCCGCACCCATTTTGATCCCAAAAGCCTCGAAGAACTTACCGCCTCCATCCGTGAGGAGGGCATTCTTCAGCCCATTCTTGTCCGCGAGACTTCCGCAGGCTATGAGATCATCGCAGGAGAACGCAGGGTCAGGGCCGCCCGCATGGCAGGGCTCGCCACCGTTCCTGTCATCTTCAGGGACCTGGATGATCGCCGCATGCTTCAGATTTCCATTGTGGAAAACATCCAGCGCAGCGCCTTAGGCCCCATGGAAGAGGCCAGGGCCTATCAACGCCTGGTCAGCGAGTTTGCCATGACCCAGGAAGCTGTGGCTCTCTGCGTGGGCAAAAGCCGCTCCAGCATTACCAATTTCATCCGTCTGCTGCAACTGCCCCGCGAGGTGCAGACGGCGCTGGAAGAAGAACGTCTTTCCATGGGTCACGGACGTGCCCTTCTCGCCCTGGAAGATGAGATCCTCCTTCTGACCGTCTTCCGGGAAGTCCTCGAAAAGGGTTTGTCTGTCCGGGAATGCGAGGCGCTGATCCGGAAAAAACTCAACCCGGAACGCCCCTCTTCTTCTCCATCCTTTCCCCTTCCCGAAGAGTACCGGAAAACTGCCCAGCGCCTTTCCCGGTCCTGGGGAACAAGCATCCGTATCCGGGGAGACCGCAATGCGGGAAAACTGGAAATTCCCTACACCAGCGCCGAAGCCTTTGAAAATCTGATCCGAAAACTGGAAAGTCTCGGATCCTGAACCCCTTTGGAAACGTCATGCATATTCAGATCGCAAAAACCGCAGGATTTTGTATGGGCGTCCGCAGGGCCGTGGACATGGCCATTGACGCCGCCAACCAGACCAAGGGCTCCATCTGCACCTACGGCCCCCTCATCCACAATCCCCAGGTGCTGGATATTCTCAAGGAAAAGGGCATTCCCACCCTTTACCAGATTCCGGAAAAGGGCGAAGGCACTGTGATCATCCGGGCCCACGGCGTACCTCCGGATACCCGTGAAAAACTGGAAAAAGCAGGCTTCCGGGTGATGGACGCCACCTGTCCCAGGGTCATCAAGGTGCAGACCATCATCCGCAAACATGCCCAGTCCGGCTTTCATGTCATCATCGCAGGGGATGAGGATCACCCGGAGGTCACCGGTCTTCTGGGTTATGCCGAAGGCCGGGGGCATGTCATTGACAGCATCGAAAAGCTTGCCGCTCTGCCCTCCTTTGAAAAGGCCATCCTTGTGGCCCAGACCACCCAGAATACCCGCTTTTATGCCAGCGTACGGGAATGGGTAAATACCTCCGCCCCCCATTATAAGGTCTTTGACACCATCTGCGACTCCACGGAAAAACGCCAGGCTGAAACCCTGGCCCTGGCAAAGGAAGTGGATCTCGTTCTGGTGCTCGGAGGCAAAAATTCCGGCAACACCCAGAGACTGGCGGAAGTGGCGGCGGAAGCAGGCACACCCAGCCTGCACATTGAATCTGTGGAAGAAATGGATCCTTCCGTTCTCAGGGGAAAAAAGCGCATCGGCATCACCGCAGGCGCTTCCACTCCCAACTGGATTCTGCGTCAGGTGGTCAATACCCTGGAGCAGTTGTCCTCGGAAAGCCATGCCTTGCAGGGAAAGCTTAAAAAACTCCAGCATCTTCTGCTCAGCACCAACATCTACCTCTCCCTCTGCGCCGCCGCCCTCACCTACGCGGCCAGCGTACTTCAGGGTTTTCCCCACGAGATCCGCTATTCCCTCATCGCAGCCTTTTATGTACTTTCCATGCAGATTTTCAATACCCTCACCAGCATTCCCTCAGACCGGTACAACAATCCGGAAAGGGCTCAGCTTTATGAAAAGGGTCGCAGCTTCTTTTTCATCCTCGCCACCCTCACAGGCCTCGCTGGGTTGGCCGCAGCCTTACAAGCAGGACTTTTTCCCTTTCTCCTGCTCTTTTTCATGTCCCTTTCCGGCATTCTCTACAACGCCCCCCTCATCCCTCCGCGTTTTCAGGTTTCCCGCATCCGGAGCTTAAAGGATATTCCAGGCTCCAAAACCATCCTCAGCGCCATGGCCTGGGCCATGGTCTGCGCCCTTTTGCCTTCCATCGGCATCCGGGGCTATG
The DNA here is from genome assembly GCF_034006065.1 of Desulfobotulus sp. Lineage (NCBI taxonomy): Bacteria > Pseudomonadati > Thermodesulfobacteriota > Desulfobacteria > Desulfobacterales > Desulfobacteraceae > Desulfobotulus > Desulfobotulus sp. The sequence goes on from NZ_JAVETM010000004.1 coordinate 88,844, forward strand.
CAGATGCGGCAACCCTGGGAGCCCTTGTCTTTGTGGGCATTCTGGTTTTTGTTCGCACCGCCTTCTTTGATATTCTTGCCATGCAGGGCGACCGCATTGTGGGCAAGGAAACCCTTCCCATTCTTCTGGGAGAGAAAAAAAGCCTGCAACTACTCAATCTCCTCCTCACCGCGCTTTCCCTGGGGTTTTTTCTCCTTGTCGCGCTGGAGATCTTTCCCTTAGCAGCCCTTCTCCTTGTAACGCCGCCCTTCCTTCTGATATGGATGCTGGGAGCGGAGGCCACAGGCCGCATCACCGCAGATGTTCACCTGGCCTTTCAGACGGAAAGCCTTTTCATTCTGACAGGCCTTCTTGCCGGCATCACCCGCATCCTTTCATAAGGGATGCCTCTTGCCTTTGGGCATTGTAAGGACGTCAAGGAGCTTTTTTTATCATGTTCCCCAACGAAAACGATCCGCGCAACCTTTCACGGGAAGTCCTTGTGGCCCTGCGCCGCATCACCCAGGCCATTGACCTGCACTCCCGTCAGCTGGTGCGCAGCCATGGGCTCACCGGGCCCCAGCTCATCATTCTTGAGGAAATCGCCAGACACCAGGAAATTGCGGTTACGGAACTGGCCAGGGCCATCAGCCTCAGTCAGGCCACGGTCACCGGAATTCTCCTCCGCCTGGAACGCCAGGGGCTTGTTTCAAGACTCCGGGGTACCCGCGACAAACGCAACACCCTCATCTCCATCACCCAGAAGGGAAAAGCCATCCTTGAAGAAGCCCCCCCCCTTCTTCAGGAAACCTTTGTCCGGTGTTTTGCCCAACTTCCCCAGTGGGAACAACTCATGATCCTTTCCAGTCTGCATCACATCGTGCACATGATGCAGGCAAAAAGCATTGACGCCTCCCCCTTCCTCGTCACCGGTCCCATTCACAAGGATCCGGACCCGGAAGAGGTCTGCCATGTTCCCCGTATTCTTAAGGGCTGAAAAAAGACTAAAGAAATTCATCCGAACCAACGATCTGCTGTACTGAGGATAAAAAAGCATGGCCTGAAGCCACAGAAGCCCGAAAAAAACTTAATCCTAAAGCATGCAAAAATCCCTGCATGCGCACAAGGGAACATCTGCCTATGTCTGCCCCCCTTTTTTGCATCTGTGGAGCCTGCAATGTTCAGCACACCTTTCCCTCTTCCCGCCAGGGAGAAAAGACGGAGTGCACGGCCTGCGGCGCCCCGATGCGGATCCCTGCGGGCAGTCTGCCCCTTATTCTCCAACTGGCCCTGCACGCCGGAGAAATTCAGGCGGAAGCCATCCCAGAACTCATGACCCGCTTTCAGGATCTGCGTGCCACAAACCCCAAGGCGGATATGCTGGAGGTACTCAGACAGCATCCGGGCATGACGGAAAATCGTATCCGGAAACTCGAAACCGCCCGCAGACTCTGGCTTCAGCGTAACCGGGAAAAACGCTTTGCCGCCGCCGCCCTCCGCCTCAACTGGCTCCGCCAGGAAAACCTGGACCAGGCCTTTGAAATTCAGAAAATCATTTTTCAGAAAAACGGAAAAATGCTCGGCCTTGAGGAAATTCTCGTACAAAAAGGATTTCTTCGGCCTGAGCAGCAGGAAGCCATTGCCAGGGCCCTTGAAAAGGCCCAGCCCTCCCAGGAAAAAATGCCGGAACCAGCCCCCCCTTCTCCTCCTTCCGAAAAAACCCCGGAAAAGGAAAAACCCCTTCAGGAAGACGCCCCTTCCTCCCTTCCTGGGGAATCCCTGGATGAGGCCCTGATTCTTCACATTTCCGAAGACAATCTCGAAGCCTTCATTGAAATGGCAAGACCCATGCCCGAATCCACAACGGCCCAGGACATCCTGACCTGGATTCAGGCCAAAGATATTGCCTTCGGCCTGGTGGACATCAGCCTCATCGAGGGCTTCATCAAGTTTGAAATGGTCCGCCGTTCCCGCTTCAAGGTCGCCCAGGGCAAAGCCCCCCAGCCGGGTCGCGACGGAAGTGTACGCATTCACTTTCCTTCGGATTTTCTTTCCAGCGGTGCCGTACTCAGCGAAGATGGACGCATTGATTTCAGGCAAAGGGGCAGCATCCCCCACGTGGCCCAGGGTACCCTCCTTGCAGAAAAAACCCCGGCCATCAAAGGACAGGTAGGCATTGACGTCTTTGGCCACATGCTCCCTGTGGAAGCGGTCATTGATCCCCCCCTCAAGCCCGGAACCGGAGTCTACACCAGCGAGGATCGGACAAAAATTTTTGCAAAAATCAATGGGCAGCCGACCCTGCGCGCCTCAGGCGAGGTTTCCGTGATCGATGAAATTCTCATCAAAGGGGATGTGGGGTATGAAACCGGCCATATCCAATATGGCGGCAAGGTACGTATCCTCGGAAAAATCCCTGCGGGTTTCCGGGTGGAAGCCCACCAGGTCACTGCGGAATCCGTGGATGGGGGTCTTATTCTGGCCAAAGGCGAAGTGGTGATCACCTCTGGTGTCACAGAAGGCGAAATACACACCGAAGGTGACGTCCGCGCCCGGTTTATCAATAAATCCAAAATACGAGCCCTGGGCAACGTGGTGGTGGTGGGTGAGGTCATTGATGCGGATATTGCCTGTTCTGGGGGTTGTGATATCCGCCTGGGCAAGGTGATCTCTTCCCGCATCGCAGCCCGGCAGGGCATTGAGGCCCACACCATCGGCACGGAAGTGTCGCCCCCCTCCACCATAACCATCGGTGTCGATCTCCCCTTGCAGGAAAAACTCGCCCAGGCGGACAAGCACATTCAGCAAAAAAGAGATCTTCTTGCAGAAAACCAGTCCCGCCTTGCCGACCTTGAAGCCGAGGAAAAAGCCCTCCTTGCGGGCATTACCGAATCCGCCCAGATTCAGGACCGCTCCGGCCTGAGGCTCAGGCTCATTGAAAAAGGCCGTCTGGAGGAAGCGGAAACCCACAGCGCAGAGGTCCCCACCCTGACCCGGACCCTTAAGGCCGCCATGGACAATGCGGAAAAAAAACTGGCCGCCTTTTTCAGTCGTCAGGACGCCCTGGAAGAAGACAGGCAAAAAGTGGAGGCGGATATCCAGAGTTCTCAGGAGGCTCTGGACGAAGCCCTTCAGGAGAAAAAAGCGCTTGAGATCTGGTCGGAAGAACGTCAGCCCATTCCCCTCCTTCGCATCAATGGCAAGGCCCACCCCGGCACCCGCATTGTGGGACCCAAAGCCCAGGCCGCACTTCAGGAGATCTGCTCCGCCGCCATGATCCGGGAAGTGGAAATCTCGGATGCGGAAAACAAAGAGTATGTGATACGCATTGTGCGCCAGCGGCCGTAAGCTTGCCCTGTGCGCCTTCTCCCGTTTGGACTAAAATCCTGGGCTTTCGCCCCATGAAAAACGCTTTCCGGATCTCTCTTAAGTGAGGGGGGGCTTGCCGGTTGGAGTCGTCTTTAAGCCTTCCAAAGCCTTCTCATTCTCCCCCTCCACGCGCAGCGGAAAACCCGGATCACCCTGCAAACCCCATTTGTCAAAGGAATGTAAGCAGCCTGCAAAGGGCTTGAACCTTCCGGAATCCACTGTTATAAATGAGTCTTACACCATGACCTGACAAAGGGGCCCGTACACCCCAGGCCACTGCCCAGGTCCAGAGGCCAGCTTCCCCCCTCACATAAGGATACACCATGCATGTCCTCGTTCCCCCCGCCCTGAAGGGTCTTCTGGTTATCAGCATCATTGCCCTCTCAACCCTCATCCACTTTGTCCCCCTGCTCTTCATTGCCTTTTTGAAACTCCTGATCCCCTGGAACCCCTGCCGCATTCTCTGCACCCGCATTCTCATCCACATCAGCTTCAGCTGGATCCGCGTCAACAATTGGGTCTTTTTTCTTTTTCACAAGACCCGGTGGGAGGTGCGAGGCGGTGAGGATCTTTCCCCTGAGGGTTGGTATCTTGTTCTCTGCAACCACCAGAGCTGGGTGGACATCCTGGCCCTTCAGAAGGTTTTCAGCAGAAAGATTCCATTTCTTAAATTTTTTCTCAAACAACAGCTCATCTGGGTCCCTGTCATGGGCTTGGCCTGGTGGGCCCTCGATTTTCCCTTCATGAAACGCTACAAAAAAGAGTATGTGCTCAAGCATCCCCATAAAAAAGGCAAAGATCTGGAAGCCACCCGCAAAGCCTGCGAGAAGTTCCGCACCACACCCGTTTCTGTCATGAATTTTGTGGAAGGCACCCGCATCACAGAGGCAAAGCATCAACGCCAGAAGAGTCCCTTTCAGGGACTTCTGAGACCCAAGGCCGCTGGAACGGCCTTTGTACTCTCCGCCATGGGAGAACAGATGAACAAAATCGTGGATGTCACCCTTGCCTACCCCCAGGGGATCCCCACCTTCTGGCAGTTCATCTGCGGCAAGACCCCTCTGATCCGCATGCACATTCAGACCCTGCCCATCCAGGAGCATCTCCGGGGTGACTATTTTAATGATGAAGCTTTCCGCACTTCCTTTCAGAACCAGCTCAATACCCTGTGGTCGGAAAAGGAAAAACGCCTTGCCCGCATGCAGGCGGCAGTCTGGGTGGAGTCCGATCAGGAAAAACAGCAGGCTGCCTGAAAAAATTCTCCCCTCCCTGGAACCCTGCTTTGTTTTTTTGCGTTCCAGGGAGGAAAGGCGTCATCAGGGACCATTCTCATTGATGCGATCCCGCAGCACAGCCGAACACTTGAAGGTCACCACCTTCCGCGCATCAAGGACCATATCTTCTCCTGTGGCCGGATTGCGTCCTTTTCTGGGATGTTTCTCCTTCACACAAAACTTTCCAAAACCGCTGATCAGCACATCTTCCTGGGATTCAAGGCTCCGTTTCAGGATCTCAAGGAGAATTTCCACAATCTCGATACTCCGCTTCCGCGGAACATTCATGCGTTCCTGAACAGCATCCACCACATCATTTTTGGTCAAGGTCATTGTTGTTTTCCCTTTCCAGCGTATCCACCCGACGGACTTCGCAGCATGTAAAAAAAATTTTTATGTGCAAGCCTTCACACCTTCGCATTTAAAAAAAGTCTAGACTTTCCTCCCAAGAGTTCCCAGGCATCTGATTCTGTCCCGGCCGTGGGACTTTCACCTTTCGCACGCTTTCCTGACATCTGCGGGACTCACCAGAAAACGTTTGGGTATTGCGGAAAGAAAGCATAGGGATCTTTTAAAAAAAATCAAGCATAAACAGGCTTTTGCATAAAACTTATCGCTCTTGCCTGATATATCAGAAGACAACAGCAAAGGGTCTTAAAATTCAACGTCCTAAAAACGGATATATCGGCTCAATGGGGCGAACCTGGAATTGACAAGTCAGAAAAACGGGCACTATACTGGCACCCAAATCACCCTGCCCTTGCATGAAAACAGGCATGGGTGAGATATCCTTATCCCTTTTTCGCGGCCGCAGGCCTCTCATCAGGCCCTCAGGCGCAGATGCCAGGAGAAGCTCCCATGCAAGGAAAAACCATCCGGGAAAGCCGTGTGATCCTTTCCCATCTCATGCTGCCGGAAGACACTAACCCTGCGGGGAATGTCCATGGCGGTGTGATCATGAAATACATTGACAACGCCGCAGGAGTGGTCGCCGTACGCCATGCGCGTAAACTCTGCGTGACAGCCTCTGTGGACCGCCTGGATTTTCATAATCCCGTTTTCATCGGCAATCTGCTCATCATCAAAGCCAGCCTCAACCTTGTGGGCAGCACCTCGGCCGAAGTCGGCGTACGCGTGGAAGCCGAAGATGTACTCACAGGCAAGATCCGCCATGTGGTTTCCGCCTATCTCACCTTTGTCGCCCTGGACGATCAGATGAGACCAACGACCATGCCCCCCCTTATTCTGGAAAACGATGAGGAAAGAAGACGAAACAAAGAAGCCATAGACCGCCGCAAAGTTCGCCTTGCAGAAAAACAAAAGGAAAAAATCTGCCAGCACAGTCCGGAACTCTGTCCCTGACTTTCCGGGGCGCTCCGGGAGCGCCCCGCCCATCCCAGGGGAAAAAATCATGCGCTTTTCCATCCTTCGCCCATTCCTTTTTCTGTTCAGCTTCTCAGCCCTTGTGTGGCTTTTTCTTCCTTTGGTTTCCGCAGACCCTGTCCAGAGTCTCCCCCTTCCCCCCTCCTCCCACCCGCCCTCCGCTCTGGAAACCCTCAAGGATCTCCAGCATTCCATCCAGGCCCTTGAAAACAGTATCCTTGAAATGGAAACGGCCTATGTAAAAACCCCCATTGAAGAACGCAGACAGGCCATACGCGCAGAACTCCGACGGCAGCTCTCCCTTCGGGATGCCTACCAGCGGGAATTTGAATCCATTGCCACGGGCATGGAGATTGAAGGCACAGATGGCGGCCCCATCCGGGCCTTTCGCCTTGAAGAAGAAATCATGGAGGTTCTGCGTCCTCTCATCGAAGGCCTCAAGCAGATGACTTCAAGGCCAAGAGAGCTGGAACGCCTGCGCAAGGACCTTGCCTTTTATGAAAATACACTTCCTGGAATCCGACAGGCCATTGCCAGGGTCAGTGCTTTCAAGGAGGCAGCGAAAGATCCGCTTTTAAAGCAGCACCTTTCGGAAACCCTCTTGTCCTGGCATGAAAAGGAGAAGGAAACCTTAAGGCAGATCCGAAGGCTTTCCTTTCAGCTGGATCAGAAAACCGATCCCAAAGAACCCATGCTCACATCCCTGCAAAAGGGATTCATGACCTTTATCAAAACCCGGGGGCGTAACCTTTTTCTCGCCTTTTCCGCCTTTGTGGGCACCTTTCTGTGTTTAAGGCTCCTCTACTGGCGATGGACCCAGAATCAGAAAAAATCTCCGCCCCCCCTCCATCACCGCCTGCTCCAGCTCGTCTTTCACAGCACCACGGCCTTGGCCTCCATCAGCGCCGCCCTCCTCCTTCTCTACGCCTTTGGCGACTGGATGCTCCTCAGCATCGCTCTTTTGCTTCTCATCGCCCTGGTCTGGTCCGCGCGCAACGGTATGAGCCAGTTCTGGGAGCAGGGCAAGCTTATCCTCAACATGGGCACCCTGCGGGAGGGTGAACGCGTCATTTACCAGGGCCTTCCATGGAAAGTGGAAAGGTTGGCCCTGTATGGGGTTCTCGTCAATCCTGAGCTGGAAGGCGGCATCCTGCGCATGCCCCTGAAACATCTCATCGGCATGCAGTCCAGGCCCTTTATGCCCGAAGAGCCCTGGTTTCCCTCCCGCAAACACGACATCCTGCTACTGGAAGGCGATCAGATTGCAAGGGTGATCCTGCAGACACCGGAACAGGTGGTGGCGGAACTGGAAGGAGGCGCACAGCAGACCTGGCCTGCCGGAGTTTTTCTGGGGCTCAGCCTTTGCAACCTCAGCCGCACGGGCTTTGGTATCCGCATTGTTCTTCACCTGCACCGCAGGCTTCAACAGGACATCACGGAAAACATTCCCCGCACGCTCAAGGCCTTCATGGAAAAAAAGCTCGCAAGCCACACCGCAGGCAAGACCTTATTGGATCTTGAGGTCTCTTTTATGGAAACCGCGCCCTCTTCCCTGGATCTCAGAATTTTTGCGGCTTTTCCACCGGATGCGGCAGCCCAATACCTCTGGTTGCAACGCCACCTGCGAAAGGTCGCCTTGGAGGCCTGCACCCATCTGGGCTGGGAAATTCCTCTGCCCCAACTTACTCTCCACAGCGGGTGAAGATCCCTGCGCATCCATGAAAGCCTCTTTTTGCTCAAAAAAGCCTTCCCAGGGCATATCCCCGATAAAACCCCCCATGTCCTGTTCCACGACATTCAGGCCCCATGGTGAATCCACTCCTGGGCCTTCAAAGGCAAAGATGGAAAAAAGAGGGGGGAAAGCGCTCCTATGCCCAGGTTTTCAGAAACCCGCCTCCCCAAGGGCATGCCCAAGGTCTCCGAGGCTTGCGATCCTCCGGGAATCCAGTTGCAGAAAATCCGCCACCAAACGGTAAACATCCACACAGGAAAGTCCCTTTTCCCGCATATCACAAAGCGCATGATCCCCTTTGGATTTGGATAATTTCTTTCCGCCTTCTCCGGGAATCAATCCATGGTGTACAAAAACCGCCTGAGGAAAATATTCAAGGCCCAGAACACGGGCCAGAAAAAGCTGAGCTGCTGTGGAAGAAAGAAGATCCGCCCCCCGCACCACCAGATTGATGGCCCAGGCCTCATCCTCCAGAACCGACGCCAGGTGATAGGCAGCAAGATTTTCCTTGCGCCACAGCACAAAATCCCCGAAATCCGCATCCACCCGGATATGCTGACTCCCCACACCAAGCACGGTCTGCGGAGGCACATGCAGCCGTACGGTGGTTTTTCCCGGCTTCCATGACAGACCCCGGTTTCTGCACAGTCCGGGATAAACAGCCCCGAACCCCGCAGAAGCAATGCTTTTCCTTGAACAGTCACACACATAAGCAAGCCCGTTCTCCAGAAGGGGAGAAAGACTTCTGGCATAGAAATCCATGCGTTGCATCAGGGAAAAGCGTGCATGAAAATCCTCAGGCCCCGAAGGCCCCGTATCCCAGTCCAGCCCCAGCCAATCCAGGGAATAAAAAATATCCTCCACCACCTCAGGCCGGACGCGGATGCCGTCCATATCGTCAATGCGCAGATGCAGACGCCCCCCTCTCCGTCGCACCAGAAGCCAGGTGAGAATAAAGTTCAGAGCATTTCCGATATGGAGAAAACCACTGGGAGTAGGGGCAAAGCGGGAGATGGGAAGGGCTGGCAGGATAAACGGTTTCAGCATCCCACACCCGCAACAAGAAAAACGCCCTTTTCAAGGCTGCGGCGCGCCCGGGCCATCAACTCTTCCAGGCTGTCTCCCGGCCTGTAGGCGGCCACGGACCACAAAAGCTGTAAATCTTCGCAGAAGCCTTTTCTTTTCAGGTGTTCTTCTATGCGCCTGGCAAGAATCCCTGCCTCTCCATCATCGCCTTCCACCAGGATGCCCAGGGTTACCCCATCCATGGGAATCAGGGCATCGGTGAGACGGATCTCCTGGCGTGACACCAAAAGGATGGTGGATAAACGATCCCTTTTCTTCCGGGCCCAGGAGAAAAAGGCTTTTTTTTCCTCCGCCTGCCATCGGCAGAGAACAAAGGAAAAGGCTCGCCCTTCCCTGCGCTGACGGTAAACGGCCTTTTCAAAAAAATCCTCGGCCCGCTGCTGCACCACAGATGAAAACAAGGCCTGGTCCTTGCTGACGTTCCGGGCCAGGGCAAAACAAAAAACAAGGGACACAAGGGCAGCCCCCAGGGCCAGAAGGGTGTTGCGCAAGAAAATCCAGGCGAGAGTGCCAGGATCCGCAAGCACCTCAGGGCCCAAAGCCGCCATGGAGGCAAGAAGGGCCTCCACCTCCTGCGCGCTCCTGTACTGGGCGAGGCAGAAAAAAATTGTCAGTATCCAGAATCCCCATCCCCATGGCCCCATACGGGAAAAAAAAGATGCCATCCCCCAAAACCTCCTCCATGCTTTTTCCCATGGCGTTGTCATGGCATTACAAAGGCCTCGCACCCCATGGCTTCAGAGCATTCTTCATATCCCAATCCCCCGCCTTCATTCCAGACAAAACTCCATGAATTTCACAGAAAAACCTTTTTTACGAAACTCCAGCTCAAAATGACTTTCCACATCCACAATGTCCGGATCATCAATATCAGAAGCATGGAGATTGTCCGTGGCCCTGCACAACCTGGCCCCCGCCTTGTCCAGATTCTCAAGGGTATAATCATAAAGCCCCCGATGATCCGTCTTGCAACGGATCATCCCTCCGGGCCGGAGAAAAGAACGGTAAAGATTCAGAAAACGGGGGGAGGTCAGCCTCTTTTTCCCCGTAAGATTTCCAGGGATGGGATCCGGGAAGGGAATCCAGATAGCCTCTGCAAAATCTGCCGGAAAATAGGCGGGAAGATGGTCAATGCGGGCCCGCACAAAAAAAACATTTTCAAGTCCCTTTTCCTCAGCCCGGCTGGCCCCTACCCAAAGCCGATCGGACTTCACATCTACGCCAATGAAACTTTTTTCCGGATAACGTTCCGCCAGCCCTACGGTATATTCGCCCTTTCCACACCCCAACTCCAGGACCACAGGCCTGCCGGGCTCCAGCAGATGCGCAGGCCAGGACGGTTCAAGGGCAATGGGATCCACCCCCTTGAGTTTTGGGAAAAATACCCGATCCATCTGCTGTATATCCTTGTAACGAAAACTTTTCTTCCTTGCCACGCAGCGCCTCCATGAAAATTGACAGACATTCACGGAAAGCCTCTTAGCAGAATATGGAAACCATGGAAAGCAGGGGCTTGGCTGTCTCTGATGAAAAAGACTTTTCACGCCGCATGGGGATTGACAAGGCGGAGCCCGGCTGTTAGGCATGGGGCCCGCGCCATGGCGGCGGACGCCAGGCTGATCTGACAAAAACATATTGAAAAACAAGGATTTTATTATGAATGGCGTGCCTGTCATCCGTATCCGAGGATACCACACCGACCTCTACGGCCATGTGAACAATGCCCGCTACCTTGAGTTCCTTGAAGAGGGACGCTGGCGTCTTTTTGAGGATTTTCTCGACCTTGACGGGTGGATGAAAAGGGGCTTTTCCTTTTTTGTGGTCAACATCAATATCCACTACAAGCGATCCATTGAGCTGCATGAAACCATCGAAATACATTCCGGCATTCTCCGCTATGGCAACAAATCCGCCGTGCTGCGCCAGAAAATCTTTTTGCAAGGTACGGACATTCTCTGCGCAGAAGCCGATGTCACCTTTGTGGTCATTGGCAAAGAAACCTCCGGAGCCCTTCCCATCACAGGAGAAATCCGCGAGCGTTTATCTCCTCTCCCCATGGCTTCCTGAAATCCCTCCACCGGCATGCCTGCGCAGATCGTAAAAAACCATGGCTTTTTTCATCAAAAAAGAATAAAGATGCCGCTTGCGGGAACCTCTTCCCATGAAAAGGGCTGGGACACCCGATCCCAGCCCCTCTCATCCGCCATACGTTTCCTGAAATGGATAAGGATGCCCATGCCCTCCTTTGCCTTCTCTGGTCCCTCCAGACCCCTTCGATGGATACGCGCCTTTTTTCAGACGCCCTCCCGCATTCCGGTCACAGGATTTCTTTTCATCATCCTCACAGGCACCCTGCTTCTCAAACTTCCCTGGGCCACATACCCGGACCTTTTGTCCTGGACAGACGCCTTTTTCACCGCCACTTCCGCAACCTGTGTCACGGGTCTTGTGGTGTTGGATACGGCGGAAACCTTCACGCCCCTGGGAAGGGGCATTGTTCTCATGCTGATCCAGATCGGCGGCGTGGGTACCATGACCCTTTCCACCCTCATCCTCATGGCTGCTGGCCGCAGACCAGGCATCCGGGACCGAAACCTCCTCCAGGACACCTTCACCCATGGAACCGATAAAAGCCCAGCCCGCATTGTCAGCGATGTCCTGCGCCTTACCCTTGTTGTGGAAGCCCTGGGCGCCCTCGGTCTTTTCATTCGCTTTCTCTGGGATATGCCGCCTTCGGAGGCCCTGGGCCATGCGGTCTTTCACAGCATCAGCGCCTTCTGCAATGCAGGATTCGCCCTTTTCCCCGACAGCCTTGTGGCCTACAGACAAGACAAGGCCGTCAATCTCATTGTGGCAGCGCTTATCATTACCGGTGGATTCGGCTTCCTTGCCATCGCGGAAATCCGGGACCAGATCCGGACCCGCCCCCAGCGCCTCTCCCGCCTCAGCCTCCACACCCGGCTGGTGCTCAGTGTAACCCTTATCCTTCTTTTTTCCGGAACCCTTCTTTTTTTCCTCATGGAATCCCGCAACACCCTTTCATCCATGGGCCCAGGCCAGAGTCTCATGGCCTCTTTCTTCCAATCCGCAACCCTGAGAACCGCAGGCTTCAACACCCTTCCCTTTGAGCAAATGACTTCCGTCACCCTCTTTGCCTGCCTTGTCTTCATGTTCATTGGCGGCAGCCCCGGATCCTGCGCCGGAGGGGTGAAAACCACCACAGCCGCAACACTCTTTCTCCTGGGGCTCGCGCGCCTCCAAGGTCGGGAGAGACCCCAGATTTTTTACCGGAGCATTCCCGAAGCCAGCATCACCCGCGCCATGAGCGTCTTTCTTCTCAGTCTTTTTGTCATTGGTCTTGCCATCATGGGGCTGCTCATCACAGAAAGCCACGCCCTGCCCCATCCGGAAAGCAAAGGTCTTTTCCTTGAAATCGCCTTTGAGGCCACCAGCGCCTTCGCCACTGTGGGGCTTTCCACAGGTCTTACCCCCAATCTTTCTGTGGCTGGAAAGTGGATCGTCATCTTTCTCATGTTCACAGGCCGGGTGGGGCCCCTTGTACTGGCCGTAGCCATCAGTCGTAAAAGCGGCAGCCGTTTCCGTTATGCCGAAGAACCCATCATGATCGGATAGGATATCCCATGAAACAGTTTGCCATTATCGGACTTGGCAGTTTTGGATTTTACCTTGCCACACGTCTCTACCAAAAAGGACACGAGGTCATTGCCATTGATAAGGATGCCTCCCTCATCCAGGAAATCCGGGATCAGGTCACACAAGCCATCATCGCAGACGCCACAGATGCCAAGGCCCTGGAAGCCATCGGCCTGCGCGCCATGGATGCGGCCATTGTATGTATGGGATCCATTCTCAGCGAATCCATCCTTGCCACCCTCAACCTGAAAGAAATCGGATGCAAAGTCGTGTATGCCAAGGCGCACAGCGAATCCCATGGTCGCATTCTTGAAAAAATAGGCGCAACGGAAGTTCTCTTCCCGGAAAAAGACCAGGCCATCCAGCTTGCAGAACGCCTGCATACACCCAACATGCTGGATTTTCTTCCCTTTGCCGAAGATCATGCCATTGTGCAGCTCACAATACCCAAACCCTTTGTGGGAAAATCCCTAAAAGACATCAACCTCATCAATCGTTTTGGCATACAGGTGGTTGCGGTTCAGGAGGTTTTACCTGACCGCCTCAACATGATTCCAAAGGCCGACTACGTTCTCAAAAAAGGCGACAATCTCATCATTCTCGGCCCTAACCGCTCCATCGAAAAACTCCGAAAAAATTATCCTGAATAAAAAAAGGGAAAAACCCTTTTCTGGGCTCCTCCCCTTTCTTTTTTTAATACCCTGCGGCTCCGGACATACCGGACTGCGATCCGCAGGGCTCTTTTTAAAATTTTAAAAACCTTTTTCAGCGCACAATGCGCGCCCGAACATCCAGGGCCATGGCCCTGCCATCCCTGAAAATCCGCACCGGATTCAGATCCAGCTCCACAATCTCCGGATGGGCGGCCACAAGGGTGGAAACCCTGGAGACCAGAGCAGCAAACGCGCCCGTATCCACTGCCATGCCCCCCTGGCACCCTCAAGGAGGGCATAGGATTTCAAGGCTTTAAGCCGCTCTTGCACCTTTTCAGGGGATGCGGGACAAAGCAGGTTGTCCACATCCTTGAAAATCTCCACAAAAACACCGCCATACCCAAAGAAGACCACAGGTCCGAAAGCCGCATCCAGGCTTGCACCCACAAACATATCATGCCCTTCCTCAGCCATTTGCACCACACGCACCCCTTCAAAACGCGCACCCGGCAGATGGCGCAAAAGGGAGGTGCGGATGGCTTCAAAGGCTTCCCCCACGGCTTTGGGGTCTCTGAGTCCCACCTTCACCCCTCCCACATCGGATTTGTGCAGGGCATCCGGGCTGATCACCTTAAGCACCACAGGATATCCCAGCCTATCCGCCGCAGCCACGACTTCCTCAGGACTTGGGGCCACAAGGCTTTCCGGTGTGCCAATCCCATGGGCGCGGAGGACTTCCAGAAATTCCTCCCCCACATCCCCCGCATGGTTCCCCAGAGCCCCCTCACCGCATCTGTGGTTTCAGCCAGAGGCGCTGCGTTTTCCCCGGCCAGGGCTGCACGGCGGGCGTGGTAGTCCCGCTGCATGGCCAATGCCCGGATCATGGATTCCGGACTGTTGAAAAGGGGATAGGGGAAATTACGTTTTAGCCTGTCCAGGGTCGGTGAGGTCCCAAGGATCACCGCGCCCAGGGGTTTTCCGGAAGAACGCACGGCACCGATGGCCTCCCGTGAAATATCCGTCTGGAAAAGACGCGTGAACACATCCTTTTCCTCCTTATGGGGCATATCCGGCCACTGGCTGAAGAAGATGGCTCCGTCCACCCCTTCGCTGTGCAGCACACCGTGAAAAATGGAGGCATAGTGGGACATATCATACACATCCCCCAGATCCAGGGGGTTGGAGAACTTGATGATCCCCGCATTCCCCTTTTTCTGCATGTCGTCATAAAAGGCCTCGCCCGGATCCGCCATGGAAAATCCGTTTTTCTCGCAATTATCGGCCATGATGACACAGCCTCCGCCGATGGGACTCATGATCATCATCCGGTTGCCCCTCAGGGGCGGCAGGTCAAAGGCCTTGGCCGCATCAATGAAATCATTGAAGTGGTGCAGACGAATAATCCCTGCCTCCTTAAAGGCCGAATCCATCACACTCTCATCCGAAGCCAGGGCCGCCGTATGGCTCATGGCGGCCTTCTGGCCCGCCTTTGTGACACTGGACTTGTAGATAAGGATGGGCTTTTCGATCTTTCGCGCCGCCTCCACCAGGGCCCGGCCATCCACCACAGACTCCAGATACATACCGATAACCCGGGTATCCGGATCCCTTCCAAGGTATTCCAGAATCTCAATTTCCGTAATATCCAGCTTGTTGCCGATGCTTGCAAATTTGGCCAGGCCCACATTTTCATTTCTCAGCTGATTCCACTGGAAAATCCCCAGTCCCCCACTCTGGGAAATCAGTGAAAATCCCCCTGTGGGCGGCTTATGGATGGGCACAAAGGGCAGACAGAGTCCGTTTCTTGTATTGGCCACAGCCAGGCAATTGGGGCCCACAAAACGAAGCCCGTATTGCCGTGCGCACTCCACGGTTTTTTGGGCCAGGGCTTCCCCTTCTTCTCCCAGTTCATTAAAACCACCGGAGAGGAGGGTTAAATAGCGGATACCGAACCGACCGCAAGCTTCCACGGTTTCGGGAACATAACGGGCGGGAATGAGAAGGACGGCAAGATCCGGAACCATGGGAAGCGCTTCCACGCTCCCATGCATGGAAATGCCATAAACCTGGGTTTCCTTGCCTCCGGGATGCACGCCGAAAATACGTCCCTTGTATCCCCATCGCAGGAGGTTTTCCAGAATCAGACGGGGAATGTTGTCCGATTTGGCAGACAGACCGAAAATGACGATGGACTCAGGATAAAAAAGTTTTTCCATGTACCGCTGACCTCCTTATTCCCAATGGATCTGCTGTTTTTTTAAGTAAACAATACTCACCTTTTGTGCCCCAAAAAAGCGCGCGGAATCCAGGCCGCAGACAAGCAAGCGCAGACAGTCGCCTCAGCCATTTTCTACCCGGAACCCACATGAAAAGACGGATCCGGGACAACGCTTCCCTGCACATGCAGGGTGCCCCCGTAGGCGCTGCCCCGGATCCGTACTATGTGGAAGGCCCTATGCCCTCGCGAACAACGGTGATCAATTGGCCCGCCACCCCCGCCACATCCAGCTCTCTGTGAAAAAGAACTCCCCAGAGGCAGGTATGTTCAATGGCCCCCAGAAGGATATCCCGCAAAAAACGAACATCCAGGTCCTGGCGGAAATCGCCGGAAGCCATGCCCTCTTCCAGCACGCCCTGCAGCATACGACTGTATACCCGAACACACCCATAGGCCCGGCTCGTAAAAAAATCCGGCAGGCTGCGTACCTCAATCAGGATGATGCGCGCAAAAACACGCTGGGTGGCATACACGGCAACGGTTTCATCGATAAAGGCATGCAATCGCCCGAAAATATCCTTTTCAAGATCCATTCTGGCGCGAATACGCAGTATCACGCCTTCAAACATTTCCTCCAGCACCTGATAGAGAAGATCCCTTTTGTCCTTGAAATATTTGTAGATCAAGCCCTCAGTCACTCCGGCCACCCGGGCGATTTCCGCAGTGGTGATGGCGTCAAAGCCCTGTTCTTCCATGAGCAGACGGAGCGCCTGCATGATTTTGATTCTGCCTGGGGGTTGTTTTCTGGATGGGACAGCCATCATGGGGCCTCTTCGGCGTGGGGTAAGAATCCGGATTAAAAAGTGAGTATTACTTACCTTATGCAAAACAACGGGGTCAAGATTTTTTTTCAAGCGAAATCAATATTTTATATGAACACATCTTCTGAAATAGAATTGCAATTCAAAAAGAATAAAGCCTATCCCGCCTCCGCCCGCCCTTCTCCCTTTTCTTCTCCGACATTCATTGCTATGTCTCACCCAGGAACCGCTCTTTGAGCCGCAACCTCCAAAGGAAAGTCTTTCCAAAATCATGAAAACCTTTCTTCTCACCAACGATGATGGCATGGATGCCCCAGGACTTGAGGCCCTGGAGGCTGCACTCCGCCCCCTGGCACGCGTGGTGGTCCTGGCCCCCGCCCACCCCCAGTCCGGCATCAGTCACAAGGTTTCCCTCTGGGAGCCCGTGGATGTGGTCAGCGAAGGCAAAGACAGATTCCGGGTTTCCGGAACCCCGGCAGACTGCGTCCGCATCGGGCTTCGGCAGATTGTCCCGGAAGCGGACTTTGTCTTTTCCGGCATCAATATCGGAGCCAACCTGGGCTACGACATCTACCTTTCCGGCACCGTGGCCGCAGCCCGGGAAGCCGCTTTCCAGGGCAGACCCGCCATGGCCCTTTCCCAGTACATTGCCTCAGAAAAAACCGACTGGCAGGCTGCCACCAGAATTCTCCATCATCTTTTGCCGGAACTTCTGGAGATTTCCCTGGAAAAAGGCGAGTTTTTCAACCTCAACCTCCCCGACGCCTCCATTCTCCAGACAAAAATTCCGGACTGGCAATTCTGCCCTCCGGAAAAAACGCCCTACGACACCTGCATCCGTCTCAATCATCAACAGTATGCCTACACCACCGACATCCACGCAAGACCCCGGCCGCCAGGGTCAGATGTGGATGTCTGTTTCGGCGGACAGATCGCCCTCACCCGCCTTTCCATATGAGAAACATAAAGGCCTGCCATGGGAAACCATGGCAGGTTCATATCGTTTTTACGGATCAAGACCCATCCGGAACACCCCATGGGATTTCACATTTTCCGGAAGCGCCTCCTTCTTTTCACCCGCGCATCGCAAATAAAAATCCGCGATGCGCACAAGCCTCAAGACCAAGGATCAGGAGGGTTTTTCTCCTTCTGCCGTTGACACCATGATGGAATCGCGAATTTTTTCCAGACTTTTCGGTCCTATGCCCTTAACGCGCAACAGATCCTCCACCCGCGTATAGGGTCCATTGGCTGTGCGCTCTGCAACGATGCCTTCCGCAAGGACCCGGCCAATGCCCTTGATCTGCATCAGTTCTTCCACACCCGCCCTGTTCACGTCCACCTTCCCTTCCTCAGCCAGAACCATGCCCGCCATGCCACAGATCCAGAAAAGGGTCATCAGGGCCACAACGCATTTCTTTCGCAATCCAATCATGAAACAATACCTCCGCAATTGAGAATGAGTGAAATCGCCGACCTGAAAACGGCCAGCGACAAGGATACGCCCTGGATACAGATCACCCATGGCGAGATCCGGATGCAAAAATGCTTTTCCCGCATTCCGCCGAATCCCGCCCCAAGGCAGAATTCCCCTTGGCAACGCTGAGAAACGCCAAAGCATTTCCATGGCAAAGGAATTCTGTCATTCTTCTTTTAAGGATACAGATGCTTATATTGTATAACGTATTGCGAAGGGAAATTTAAAACAGATGGGTGAAAAGGGCAAGGATTTTTTCTGAAAAAACGCGCCGGACATCCGAAGACAGACCCCGAAGGGGCACTGCGATTTTCAGAAAATCTTGTGAGGATTCAGAATACCCGCAGGATCAAAGGCTTTTTTAAGCCGCAGCATCAAGGCCTTTTCATCAGGACCAATTTCCATGTCTATATAAGGCTGCTTGGAAAGTCCCACCCCATGCTCACCCGACAGGGTGCCCCCGATTTCCAGGGTATACCGGAACAGGGCCTCCACCGCCCAGTTTGCCCGGCGCAGGGCCGAAGGGTCATTTTTATCCAGCATGATGTTAAAATGGATATTCCCGTCTCCGGCATGGCCAAAGCTCACCATCATCAGCCGGGTTTTCTCCCGTAACTCCCGGATCTTTTCCACCACATCGGGAATTCTTGAACGGGGCACCACAATGTCTTCATTGATTTTATGCGGGCCATAGCGGAAAAGAGCCGGAGATATCGCCTTTCTCGCAGCCCAGAGACGCTTGGCCTCTTCCGGAGAAGCCGCAACACGGACTTCCCTGGCTCCCATGCCCCTGCACAAGGCTGCCACATCTTCGGCCATGGCTGTCGTTTCCGCGGCCCGGCCATCCACCTCAATGATGAGCATGGCCCCTGCATCCACGGGAAGTTCTCCCGGCATACGGGTTTCCGCGCAACGAATCGCCGCCTGATCCATGTATTCTATGGTTCTTGGAATCAGTCCCCTTCGGATGATCTCCGAAACCGTGGCTGCAGCCCTGTCCATGGTATCGAACACCACGGTAAGGGTACGGACGGATTCGGGCAGTGGAAGAAGCCTTAGCGTCATGGCGGTAATCACCGCCAGGGTGCCTTCAGATCCCACAATCAGACGGGTCAGGTCATACCCCACCACGCCCTTGGCGGTCTGCACCCCTGTGTGGATGATCTCACCTGTGGGTAGCACGGCTTCAAGGCCCAGGACATAGTCCCGGGTAACCCCGTACTTCACGGCTCTGGGCCCTCCTGCGCACTCGGCAAGATTCCCGCCCAGGGTACAGAAAGCAGAACTTGCCGGATCCGGAGGATAAAAAAGCCCCCTTTGTTCCACAGCGGCATGGAAATCCGCCGTCACAACACCGGGTTCAACACGGGCTACCAGATTGTCCGTATCCACAGAGAGGATCCGATTCATACCCGCCATCACGAGCACCACACCACCGGCCACGGGAATGGCGCCTCCGGTCATACCGGATCCTCCGCCCCTTGGGGTCACGGGAATTCCGTGGCGGGTGGCTGCCTGCATCAGGGCTGAAATCTGCGCCACATCCCTGGCCCGCACCACGGCATCGGGAAGCGCACGTCCGGATGCCGCATCATAGCTGTAAAGGAGACGATCCGCTTCCGCATCGGAAAAGGCCTCCGCCCCCACGGCCCTCTGCAGTACATCCCGCATCCGCCATCCCAGTTTTTTCTGCGTCACAGAACTGCCTCCACAAAAAAGGGAGCCTCGGGCTCAAAGGGGTTTCCCTGGATTTCACCAGGGCTCTTTCACAAATAAAGACAGGGGTATCCGCCAGGCTTAAAACTCTCCGGATTCAATCTTACGCACCAGCACTTCCAGCTGACGCGCAACAGCAGTCTTTTCACGAACGCCCTTTTCCACAGCATTAATGGCGTGGATGGCTGTGGCATGGTAGCGGTTGAAGCTACGGCCTATGGCCTGAATGGATTGGTCCGTATATTTTCTTGAGAGGTAGATGGCCATCTGACGTCCCCGCACCAGGCCCTGTTTACGGGACTTGGAAATCATTTCATCGGGAGACACCCCGAACTCCCGGCAGACCAGAGCCTTGATTCCCTCCACCGTGATCTGACGCCTGCGGCAGGCAATGGTCTTCACAACACTTTCCGCCAACTCCAGATCAATGGGGGTTCCCAGAAGAGAATGTTTCGCGGTCACGCCGATCAGCCCGGACTCCAGCTGACGGATATTGTCCTCCAGCTCGCCTGCCAGATACTCCATCACCCGCATGGGGACATCCACAGCGCTTTCACGGCACCTTTTCTTCAGAATCCGCAGCCGGGTCTGAAAATCAGGCTTTTCAATGGGAGAAACAAGACCGGAAGAAAAACGGGAACGGAGCTGATCATTGAGTTTGGGGATTTCAGACGGCAGGGCGCATCCGGAAAAAATAATTTTTTTATCCGCCTCAAACAGATAATCAAGGGTCATGGCCAGCTCCTGCTGGGTTCTGTCCTTGCCTGTGAGGAAATGCACATCCTCCATCAGAAGTACATCGCACTGGGTTCTGTACTTTTCCTTAAACACATCCATGCTGCCGGAGCGCAGGGCCCCCACCATCTCGTTGGTGAAATCTTCAGCCGTCACATAGTAAATGCGATCCTGGGGCGATTGATTCAGAATATGGTGACCCACGGCCTGGGAAAGATGACTTTTACCCATCCCCGTATTGGATGAAAGAAAAAGGGTTTTCAGGTTTCCGCCTCCGCGCTGGGCCGCCAGGGAAAGCGCCGCAGAATAGGCAAAGTCATTGTTCTGGCCCACCACAAAACGGTCAAAGGTGAAATTCTTCCGCAGCATTCTGCCATGGACCAGCCTGGAAGCCACCTGGGGCAGCTCCATCTGTCTTTCCCTCTCCTGCACAAGCTTAGGAGCCTTGGGCCGTAAAGGCTGAAGGCCGGGCCGTTCGCCTCCTTCGGAAACGCCAAAGCGGATTTCAAGCCCTTTTCCCAGGGCCCGCTCCACCTCGCCCCGGATCAGAGCGCCGTAATGCTCCTGAATCCGTTTCTGGGAAAAGGCGTTGGCGCAGGTCAGTTCCACCGCATTGTCTTCACAAACACCAAGACCAATGGGCTCTATCCACATCCGGTAACTGTGGGCCGGCACATGGTTTTTGATACTTGTCTTGATACGGTCCCAGATGATGGCGTCCATATATCCCTGACTTCCTGATCTTTCACGTTCATCGATAAAAACCTGAACCCAGCATTGCCAGGGCACAGGCAAAAGCTCCCTTATCCCTTTCTGATCAAGGTAAAGAAGGGCTTACATGCATTCAAAAGGTCTGGCCGGATTCTTAATTTCAGAGCAACAACGCCGACAGCCCGCATATCCACGCCTCATGGACGGGCTGTGGTCCTTAGAAAAGTCAGACTGTACATAATCCACCCCTCCTTCCACGTCAAACCCGACCCTGCGGTGCTGGCGCTTCTTTGCCCGATGGGAGCAATCAGAAAATAAGAATCTGATTTTAAAGCATTTTTAAACGAAAGAACCGACAGGTCTTCAAAATTACACCCTTTTCATGCACAGGCTTCTTTTCATAAGAATTTTAAGAAGATCCCCATGGATCCGGCAGACCCAGCAATTTAATAATCTCTTGTTTTTGTCGATTTTCTCTGTTTTTTATTGAATATCTACCTTATCGACATACAAAGCCCTGTTTATCCATTCCTTTTTAACCCCGGATGAACAATGTCCAAGTTCCGAAAAGACCGGGGAAAAGCCTTGAAAGCCATGAACATCCTTGGGGACAAAAGAGGTCAATAAACAGCCTAAAGAATTGATTTAAAATAAAAATAATTTTTAAAACAAAAGCAAAAACCCTGCACCCGAACCTTTTTTTCCAAACAGGCTCCCCACATCCTACGCCCCTGCACATCCATCAACCTTTCCGCATACAGCTACATTTTTGCATGTTTTCCCGCAAATTTGATGGAAAATAGTGTATTTTCAAGACCACCGTGAAGGACTCTCCCAAGCCCCTGCCCTCCCTTTGCCCCAGGACTCCTGCCTTGCCTTTGATCCGGAAGCGGAGATTTGAAAAATAAAAAAAGCCACATTTTTTTTTGCCTTCCTTGCGATAGAGACGTAATGTTCTATGTTTTGTATCCTATGCCGGGCAGCTTTCCCGTCATGACACCCAAGGAGCCAGAAACCCTATGCAGCCACTCATTGCCATCACCATGGGAGACCCCGTGGGCATCGGCCCGGAAATCACCGTCAAGGCCCTGGCCGATCCTTCCGTACACAACCACTGCCGTCCCCTGGTCCTGGGAGATCCAGGCGTTCTCCAGGCCGCCATGACCCTGACGGGCAGGCATCTGCATATCCGGGAAATCCAGGCAGCAGATCAGGCGCTTTTTCAGCCCGGAACCCTCAATGTCCTTCCCTTGAGCCGCCTTGCCCTCCCTCCCCTCTGGGGGCGACCGGACAAGGCCACAGGAAAGGCCATGGCCCACTACATTCTCAAAGGAATCGACATGGCCCTCACAGGGGAAGCGGCCGCTCTCGTCACAGGTCCCATCAATAAATACGCCATGAACCTCTCCGGTTACCCTTACAGCGGACATACGGAACTCCTTGCCGAGCGCACGGGAACCCGCGACTATGTCATGATGCTGGCCGGAGACCGTATTCGGGTCAGCCTCGTCACCATCCACACAGCCCTGCGTCAGGTGGCAGACCTCATCACCCAGGAAAAAGTCCGCACCACCCTGCGCATCACACACAGGGCCATGGTGGAGCGTTTTGGCGTGCCTGCTCCCGCCATCGCCGTGGCAGGCCTCAATCCCCACGCCGGAGAATCGGGCATGTTCGGCGATGAGGAAGAACGCATCCTCCAGCCCGCTCTGGAACAGGCCCGCAGTGAAGGCATTGATGCCCAGGGCCCCTTCCCTCCGGACACCCTTTTTTACCACGTGGACCAGGGACGCTTTGATGCGGTGGTGGCCATGTACCATGATCAGGGCCTCATTCCTTTTAAAATGCGCCACTTTGAAGACGGGGTGAACACCACCCTGGGCCTTCCCATTATCCGCACCTCCGTGGATCATGGAACCGCCTATGACCTTGCCGGCAGGGGAAGGGCGGACGAACGGAGTATGCTCGCGGCCATCCGCATGGCCGCCCTCCACGCCAAAAACACCCAAAGCCGGTAAACCAATGGCCTCAAGCGCCGCAACGAAGGACCAACCCCCATGGAAACCCAGCAGATCCGCATCCGGGGCGCCCGGCAGCACAACCTGAAAAACATAGACGTCAATCTCCCCAGAAATCAGCTTGTGGTGATCACCGGACTTTCAGGCTCCGGCAAGTCCACCCTGGCCTTTGACACCCTCTATGCCGAAGGCCAGCGCCGCTATGTGGAATCCCTTTCCACCTATGCCCGCCAGTTTCTCGGCCGCATGGACAAGCCGGACGTGGATACCATTGAAGGCCTTTCTCCGGCCATTGCCATTGAGCAGAAAACCGCCAGTCACAACCCCCGCTCCACCGTGGGCACGGTCACGGAAATCTACGATTACCTCCGTCTTCTCTATGCCCGTGTGGGCCTTCCCCACTGCCCGGAATGCCATCAGCCCATCTCTGCCCAGAGCCTGGATCAAATCATGGAAAGGCTTTCGCAGATTCCGGATGGCAGCCGGATTCTCGTTCTGGCCCCCCTTGTCACCCAGCAGAAGGGCACCCATGAAAAGCTCTTCGCCAGGCTGAAAAAGGAGGGCTTCGCCCGGGTGCGCATCAACGGGGAGATCCACGACCTTGATGAGCTTCCGACCCTGGCCAAAACAAAAAAACACACCATCTCCGTTGTGATCGACCGCCTTGTAATCCGGGAGGGCCTGGAAACCCGACTGGCCGACGCCATTGAGCTGGGGATGCAGCAAGGCACCGGGGTGGTTTCTGTACTGATCACCGACACCCAGGAAGAGCTTCTTTTCAGTGAAAAAGCGGCCTGCCTGACCTGCGGCATCAGCTTCCCCGAGCTGACGCCCGCAAGCTTTTCCTTCAATGCACCCCAGGGCGCATGCACCAGTTGCGATGGTCTAGGCAGCCTCACCACCTTTGATGCCGAACTCATCGTACCCGATCCCTCCCTTTCTTTACGGGAAGGTGCCGTGCTCCCCTGGGCGGGACGAAACTCCGTGGCCTTTTCCGAATTTCTCGAAGCCCTTACCGCCCACTTTGAAACCGACATCTACACCCCCTTTGAGAAGCTTCCCAAGGCCTGCCAGGACGCCATTTTAGAGGGTACGGGCAAGGTGCAACTCCCCTTTTACTATGAAAAAAACGGACGGAAGATCGCCTATAAAAAAAGCGTGGAAGGCGTCATCCCCAATCTCGAGCGCCGATATCTGGAAACGGATTCTCCCCAGATGCGCGAAGAAATCCAGCAGTACATGACCTTCAAACCCTGCACCGCCTGCCAGGGGACAAGGCTCAACCCCCTGAGCCGCTCCGTGCGGGTGGCGGGAAAAACCATTTCAGAATTCACAGCCCTCTGCGTGGATGAGGCCCTTGCCTTCACCCGGAGCATGAATCTTCAGGGGAGCAAAACCCAGATTGCAACCCCGATTTTAAAGGAAATCACCGACAGACTTGGCTTTCTTGCCAACGTTGGGCTGGGCTATCTCACCTTAAACCGCAGCGCCACCACCCTTTCCGGCGGGGAAAGCCAGCGCATCCGGCTCGCCACCCAGGTCGGCTCCAAACTCACCGGCGTTCTCTATGTATTGGATGAACCCAGCATCGGCCTGCACCAGCGGGACAACCTCAGGCTGCTGGCCACCCTCATGCAGATGCGGGATCTCGGAAACACCGTCCTTGTGGTGGAACACGACGAAGATACCATACGGGCTGCGGATTTTGTGGTGGACATGGGGCCCGGCGCAGGGGTACATGGCGGAGAAGTGGTCTTTGCCGGAACACCCAAGGCCATGATGAGCTGTGCCGCCTCTCTCACCGGCCAGTTCCTTTCAGGCAAACGCAGCATCGCCGTACCTTCCATCCGCCGAAGCCCCAGAGGCTTTCTGCGGGTGGTGGACGCTTCGGCCAACAACCTCAAAAACATCACAGCGGAATTTCCCCTGGGCTGCCTGACCTGTGTCACCGGCGTTTCCGGATCCGGAAAATCCACGCTTGTGCTGGAAACCCTGAACAAGGCCCTGGCAAGGCGCTTTTACCGATCCAGGGGCGTGGTGGGAAAGCACAGCCACATCGAAGGACTGGAGGCTGTGGATAAAGTCATCAACATTGATCAGTCTCCCATCGGCCGCACCCCCCGGTCCAATCCCGGCACTTACACGGGGCTTTTCACCCATATCCGCGATCTTTTCGCCCAGACCGCAGAAGCAAGGGCCAGGGGGTACAAACCCGGCCGCTTCAGCTTCAACGTGAAAGGCGGACGCTGTGAGGCCTGCACCGGCGACGGCATTCTCAAAATTGAGATGCACTTTCTTCCGGATGTCTATGTGGCCTGCGATGTCTGCCAGGGGCAGCGCTACAACAAGGAAACCCTTGAGGTACGCTACAAGGGCAAAACCATTGCTGAAGTGCTGGATATGACGGTGAATCAGGCCCTTCAGTTTTTTGAGAACATCCCCGCCATCCGCAATAAACTGGAAACCCTCTCCGATGTGGGTCTGGGTTATGTGCGCATCGGTCAATCCGCCACCACCCTGTCCGGGGGCGAAGCCCAGCGCATCAAACTATCCAGGGAGCTGAGCAAACGCGGTACAGGAAAGACCGTGTACATCCTGGATGAGCCCACCACAGGTCTCCACCTTGAAGACGTGGCAAGGCTTCTTTCCGTCCTTGATCGGCTGGTACAAACCGGCAACACCGTCATCATTATCGAGCACAACCTGGATGTCATCAAATACGCCGATCACATCATTGATATCGGTCCGGAAGGCGGCGACGGAGGCGGTGAGATTCTTGCGACAGGCACGCCCGAGGCTGTGGCGGAAGCAGAGAACTCCCACACCGGCCGCTTTCTGAGACCGCTTCTCGGTCTTCCGGAAGAACCTGTCTGAAAAAAGACAAAAAAATAACAGGAAAAGGACCCCCCTTTGGCAGGAGAGGTCCTTTTCCTGTATTTGTTTTTCTCTGCCCCCCTGTAAAGGGGGTTTTATCCTTTTACTTTGCGCCCAGAAGGGAGGCGATCACCTCGGCCTGGGGGTGAGCGTAAATCAGGATCAGGGACACAACCAGTGCATAGATACACAGGGATTCGATCATGGCAAGACCGATGAGCATGGTCACGGTTACCTTGCCGGAAGATTCGGGGTTGCGGGCGATGCCTTCAACAGCAGCCTTCAGACCCATACCCTGGGCCAGACCACAAAGGGATGCGGCAATGGCCAGACCGAAACCAGCAGCGGTGACGCAAGCGATGAAAAACTGCAGTGCATTTGCTTCCATTGTAAAGCCTCCTTGACTTCTTTCAGTAAACCCCAACGATAAAGTGATTGGATGGTATCGAAAAAACAGGCCCCCAAGTATTGCCTGTTATTCGCAAGATTCAAAAAGGGCAGGCCGACCGGACCGCCCATCCCGCCCACAGGCCATCAGTGCGCATGCTCCATGGCACCGGTAAAGTACATGACCGAAAGCAGAAAGAATACAAAGGCCTGCACCAGGGCCACAAAAATACCCATGGCCATAATGGGCAGGGGAGCAAAGAATGCGCCTGCCAGGAAGAAAAGGATCATGAGAACCAGTTCATGCCCCATCATGTTTCCGAAAAGACGGAAGGAAAGCGAGAGAACGCGGGCCAGATGACCGATGATCTCAATGGGAAGAATGATGGGGATCATCCACCAGACCGGTCCGGTGAAATGATGGATGTAGTGGATGCCATGGTATCGGATCCCGATATAATGGGTCATGACAAACACCACAAGGGCGCAGGAAGCTGTGGTGTTGAGACTGGCCGTGGGCGGAAAGAAGCCCGGCACAAGCCCCACCAGGTTGCTCACGAAAACATAGATGAACACCGTGCCCACAATGGGAAAGAACCAGCGGCCTTCCTCACCGGTGTTTTCCACCATGAATTCTTCAATGTTGGAAATAAGAACCTCAAAAAAGTTCTGCAGCTTTCCGGGAATCATGGTGATGGTGCGGGTTGCCAGAAAACCGATGCCGATGAGCATGGCCATGACCACCCAAGAGTACACCACATGGGGATAGGCATGGGCAAAATGTCCCAGCCCGATCTTTTCAAAAATCCAAGCGAAAATAAGAAAGGGATGCTCCACGTTACGCCGCCTCCTTACTGGAGAAAATTTTAATCAATGCCACGATCGTCGCACAAAACAAGGTGACGACAACGACCGAAAGTCCCAGGACCAAACCCAAAGGCGCCACAAGCCGCCCGAGAATCAGAATAAAAATAAAAATCCCACTGATCATGAACCGGAGATAGTACTTGGCGATGATGCTGTGTACGGCGGCCAGGTGGGGCGGTTTCAGGGATTTTTTCAAGGTGCGGGCCAGTAGATGGAAATTGATGGCCACAATGAGTCCTCCGAAAAGAACCCCCCGGAAAAAAGCAAAATCCCCCAACCATAGGGCAAAGAGACAAAAGAGCGTGAGAACCACCCAGTTACCCCGGGATACAAAAAGAACCAGACGTTCCTGAAACTCCATCAGGTTCTCCCCATTCTGCGGATCATCCAGAAAATCTGACGAAAGGCAGCGGCTATCCCCAGAGCAAGACCTGTCAGCATACCCCAGGGTCGGCTTCCCAGCCAACGGTCCACCTGCGCACCCGCAAAAACACCGATAAAAACGGAAAAAGCCACACTCATTCCAAGACTTCCGTAGGTCGCCAGTTCCCGCATCATTTTTGCCGTGTCTTTTTTCATCGGAAAAACCCCGTTATGCTGCAAAAAAAAACGGCATCTGTATCAGGCTTTCAAGGAGCGGCCGCCACCCCTGCCAGCTCCCGCACGGAGTGGGCTTTCTTTATCAAGGAAAGCGCGGATTTCCGGTCCGATGCAGCCCAAGGGAATCCTTACCCAAAAAATGTCCTTCAAGAAGTCCCCCTGTAGCGCAATTCGGTTCAAATACCACAAGCCCTGGGATAAGGTCAATCCGAATTTCTTTTTTTTAAGGTTTTTCACCCGAAGAAGACCGCGCCACAGTGCCCTTCTTCCGTCACAGAACCCATAAGCGCCGCCCCGATTCCGGCATCCTGCAGGGCTTTGAGACAATCGCTGGCCATCTTCGGGTCCACGGCGGCCAGAAGACCTCCCGAAGTCTGGGGGTCCACCATCAGATCCTTCAGGCTGCGCCCCAATCCGTCTTCAAAGACCACGGCCTCACCGCAGAAATCCCGGTTTCTGTATGCGCCCCCCGGCACCAACCCCATAGCGGCATGGTCCAGAACCTCCGGGAGAAGGGGCACACGGGAAGTTTCTATCCTGAGAAGACAAGCACTGGCCCGGGCCATTTCCAGGGCATGCCCCGCAAGGCCAAAGCCTGTGATATCCGTCATGGCATGCGCCCCGAAACGGCAGAAAATCTCGGAAGCCTCCGCGTTCAGGGCTTTCATGGACGCAAGAAGAATATCTGTGGCTTGAGAGGAGGCCAGTTTTGCCTTGATGGCCGTGATCAGAACGCCGGTGCCAATGGGCTTGGTGAGGATCAGTACATCTCCTTTTCTGGCTCCGCCGTTT
Organism: Desulfobotulus sp.; assembly: GCF_034006065.1. Classification (NCBI taxonomy): domain Bacteria; kingdom Pseudomonadati; phylum Thermodesulfobacteriota; class Desulfobacteria; order Desulfobacterales; family Desulfobacteraceae; genus Desulfobotulus; species Desulfobotulus sp. The sequence continues at coordinate 117,190 of NZ_JAVETM010000004.1, forward strand.
CGCACCATGGCCTGGGGATGCACCAGGCCTGTCACGGAAAGACCGTATTTGAACTCCCGATCCTCCACACTGTGTCCGCCCAGAAGCACGGCTCCGGCTTCTTCGATCTTCTCAAGACCGCCCGCCAGCACCTCCTGAAGCAGGGATTCCGGCAGATCCCCTGCGGGAAAGCAGACGATATTGAGGGCCGTGATGGGCCTTGCGCCCATGGCATAGACATCACTCAGGGAATTGGCTGCGGCAATGCGGCCAAAATCCATGGGATCGTCCACCATGGGCGTGAGAAAATCGAGGGTCTGCACCAGAGCAAGATCGGAAGAGAGACGAAAAACCCCCGCATCCTCGCTGTTTTTCGTTCCCGCCAGTACCTCCGGCGGGCACTTGGGCTTTAAGCCTGCCATCACACGCTCCAGAACCCCCGGAGCCAGTTTGGCCGCTCAGCCTGCGGCCTTAACCTTTTCCGTAAGAAGCGGTCTTTTCGCCTCAGTCTCCACTGTTTTCTTCTCCCTTGAGGTAGCCATGACGGGCCGCATAGCCCGGAAAAAGTCTTACCGCATCTTTCAGGGGAATAAAGCCCATGAAAGCCCTGGCCCGCATCATGCGGATGCGCTCTGGAATGCCCAGGAATTTTCCAGGCCCTCTTTTTCCAAAAAGGGAAAAATCCGGAGAATAGGTGCGGTTATTCACCCCAAAATGTTCCGTTGCCAGGGCCAGATGTACAATCTGCCGCCAGTTTCGGGTAAAATACCCCAGACGGAAAACCATCTCCTTCAGCTTTTTTTCATATTTTCCCATGTTCAGGCCTCCTTAGTGTCTAAGCTCTCCATGTCCAAGGCCGATGACCGCACCCAGCCGCCCCGTCCGGCCTTCCCTCCGGTAGGAAAACCAGCGATCCTCGCAGCGGGTGCAGGCTCCCAGATGGGCAATGTGGTCAGGCTTCAACCCGCAGGTCTCCAGCTGCATCCGGGTGATGGCCCAGAAATCAAAATGGGTGTCTCCCCTTTGAAAGGCTGAAAATTCCCAAGGTAGCTCCTGCCGCCAATGGATAAATTCCGCACAGCAGGGCCCAAGGGAAGGCCCGATCCCCGCCCGGATATCCTCAGGATGACAGCCGAATTCCCCCATAAGGGTTTCAACGGTTTTTGCCGCGATATTCTGCACACTGCCCCGCCATCCGCTGTGGCTTGCGGCCACCACCTTTTTCACGGGATCGGCAAAGAGAATGGCCTGACAGTCCGCCGTCTGGATCAAAAGGAGTTTTCCAGGAATGTCGGTACACAGGGCATCCGCTTCCTCAGCGTCGGAATCGGCCAGACCATCCCCTTTGCCGTGGGAAGCCCCGACCCGGACCACCCGATCTCCGTGCACCTGCTTCAGGCCCACAAGATCCATCCCTCCCCCGAAAAAATCCAAAACCCGCCTGCGGTTTTCCGCTGCATAAAGCTCCCCATCCCCATGGGAGAAATTGAGGCTCGCCATGGGAGAAGGGCTCAGGCCGCCATGGCGGTCAAAAAAACCATGCAACACACCGGGAAGCTTCAGGATATCCAGGGTATGGGGAGAAAGGGTCATGGGGCATAGACCTCCGGCCTGCGTTCCCTGAGGCAGGGAATGGTTGCACGGTAGTTTTCCAGAAGGGAAAAATCGAGCCTTGCTGAAGCAGAACCCGGAGCCTCACCGGGATCACTGAGAATCTGGTCTGTGGGCGACACCACAAGGGAGCCCCCCGCATAAAAAAGATCCCCATCCTGGCCACAGCGGTTGGAGGCCACCACAAAAAGCTGGTTTTCAATGGCTCTGGCCCTTGCCAGGGTGCGCCAGTGACTTTTCCGCATGGAAGGCCATTGGGCGGATACGGCAAGGATCTTTGCCCCTTTGTCCATAAGGGTGCGGGCCAGTTCCGGAAAACGCAGATCATAGCAGATCAGAACCCCCAGAGGCCCTGCTGCGGTCTCAAAGACCTGCGCCCTATCCCCTGCGGCAAAGCCTCGGCCCTCGCCCCCTGCGGTAAAAAGATGGGTTTTGCGGTAAAATCCCGCCACACGACCGTCACTGTCCAGCACATGGGCCGTATTGAACACCCTTCCGCCGGAAAGCTCTGGCAGGCTGCCCACAATGACAAGCCTTTTCTTTGCGGCAATGCCGGAAAGTTCCTCCAGAATTTCAGGGCTTTTCCGGGCATGGTCTTCCAGGTGGAGATAATCAAAACCAGAAGACCACATCTCCGGAAGCACCACAAGACCGGGCGGGCAATTTTCCAGAGCCTGCATCACGGTGTTGCGGTTCTCCCTCATCCGGCCCCGAAGCACATCAAACTGAAACACGGTCGCCAGCAGTTCATCCATACAAAAACCCCTCATCTGACAAAATATTCATGAGCCCCAGCCCCTAAGGTCTGTGTCCTGCGGTGAGTACGGAAACGGACAAAGCCCCGGCAGCCCTGAGAACTCTTGCACAGGCACCCACCGTAGCGCCTGTTGTAAAGACATCATCCACCAGCAGAAGGTGTTCTCCCTCAAATCCATCTGTCACGCCAAAGGCATCCTTCACATTGGCCTTCCGGGCTTCCCTGCCAAGGCCGGTCTGGGATTGGGTATGATGGAGCCGAATAAGATGCCGGGTATCCAGAACAGGCCCCACGCCCTTTTTCCATCCGGATTCCTCCATCAAAGCCCTGGCGAGAAGGCCCGCCTGGTTGAATCCCCGCTGGCGTATCCGTTTTTTTGTCATGGGTACGGGCAACACCCGATGGGGAAGCACAAAGTCATGCTGCCGGAAACTCTGAGCCATGAGTCTTGCCAGGGGAAGGGCCAGCTCCGTCCGGCCACGGTACTTGAAGCGGTGAATGATGTCCACGAGTTTCCCCTCGTAAAGGCAGGGAGCCCTTGCCATCCGGAAGGCCGGAGGCGATTCAAGGCAGCTTCCGCACACATGGTCATCCCAGGCAGAGGGCAAGGGCAGCCCGCAAACCCGGCAGAGGGGGGAGGTCAGAAGCAAAAGCTCCTTTATGCAGTAAGGGCAGAAAAAGGAGGCCAGCATATCTCCTTTCATTTCCGCATCGGGCCAGGCAAGGGGGCTGCGACAGAGCCGACAGGCATCGGGCAGAAGCCCCCGGACACAGAGACGAAGCCAGGAAAAAAAGTTCATCATCCCCCCATCCAAACCGCATTCCGTTCATATCCCCTTCCATGCCAATGGCATAGGCGGCGGGGCTTCCCATGTCAAACCCTTTTTCGTTTCCCCTTCTGCCTGCCGTCCCATGGCCGGACGCCCTCCTTTTCATCCTTGACGGCGGTCTTCCGCCGGATTAGGAAAAGCAGCAGCTTTCACGCCTGTCCACCCAACCCTCCATCCGCCCCGTGCAATCTAAGGAGTCCCATGCGCATCGTACTCATTGCCCCCCCCTACCCCCTGCAACAGGCCCCTTCTCCCCCTTTGGGACTCTGCTATGTGGCAGCCGCCTGCCTTGCCCAGGGCGCTGAAGTCAAAATACTTGATTTCATTGTGGCCCCCTGGAGCCCCGAAATCCTTCAGAAAAATTTTGAGGATTTTCCACCCGATGTCATCGGCATCACCTCCGTCACCATGACGGCTCCGGAAGCGGTGGAAATCCTCCGGGCCGCCAAAAAGATCCGGCCCCAGGCCCTCTGTTTCATGGGAGGCCCCCACGCCACCTTTGATGCCGAAAATCTTCTGAACGACACGCCAGAGCTGGATCTCATCGTCCTCGGAGAAGGAGAAGCCACCCTGGCCGAGCTTGTGCCCCGGCTCCGGAATCCCGAAGCCTGGAAAGACATCCCAGGGCTTGCCTTCAGGGGAAAGGAAAGCCTGGTCTTCACCCCCAAACGCCCCCTCATCGAGGATCTCGACACCCTGCCTCTTCCCGCCCGGCATCTTCTGCCCATTTCCCGGTATCAGGCTTTGGGCTTTCCCGTGAGCATCATCACCAGCCGGGGCTGCCCCAATGGCTGCATCTTCTGCCTTGGCCGCAAGATGGTGGGAGCGAAGGTCCGGCACCGCAGTGCGCCTCTGGTGGTGGACGAGATCGAAGGGCTTCTTGCCATGGGTTTTTCCTACATCAATATTGCAGACGATCTTTTCACCGCCAATGCCCAGCGGGTGGAAGCCTTCTGCGAAGAAATCCGCAAACGGGGCCTCAGCTTTTCCTGGAGTGTCTTTTCCAGGGTCAACACCATCAACGCCCATCTTCTGCGCCTCATGAAGGCCGCAGGCTGTCTGGCCGTGAGCTTTGGCATTGAATCCGGATGCCCGGACATGCTCAAGCGGGTGAAAAAAGGCATCACCCTGGATCAGGCCCGGGAGGCCGTCGCTGCCTGCCGGGAGACGGGCATGCGGCCCCACGCCTCCTTCATGGTGGGACTTCCCGGAGAAACGGAAGAAAGCCTGAGGCTTACCCAGGCCTTTCAGGATGAATTGGGCATTGAATCCGGCTACCACTTCCTCTGCCCCTTTCCCGGCACCACGGTACGGGAAAAAATTGAAGACTACGACATGGAAATTCTCACCAGCGACTGGCGACTTTATGATGCGGACAGCCCTGTGGTGCGCACAAAGGGCCTTTCCCCGGAACGCATGATGGCCTTTGTGGAAGAAAGCTACGCTCCCCTTCACGCAGAATGGAAGGTGATTCAGGAGAAAGTGGCCGCAGGCGGAGGCACGGAAGAAGAAAAGCTCCGGGTGCTGGGCAACCGCCGCATGGAGCTGATTTTTGCCATCCTCTCCAAAGACCTTCTGGAGGAAGCCGGGATTTTTTCTCCGGAAGAAAACCCCCTTTCCGCCCTGGCTAAAGCCATCAGCCGCCTGACCGGAGAAGAAGAAGGTTTTTCCACCTTTATCATGGAAGACCTTATCCGCAAAAAGCTCATCGTTCAGGAGGAAAGCCGCTGGATCTGGGCAAAAACCCCTTCCGTACAAGGGATGGAGGAAGGCATTGCCGTGAAGCGCAGTGCATGAAAAAAATCCCCCTCCGGCAGAAAGAGAACTTTCTTCCGGAGGGGGAAAACAAGCACATACCAAAAGTGGGGGCATCCCACAGCCTGGGACTTTAAAGGCGGCCTTATTCCGGCTTCACCACCACCAGCAGCATCTTGAAGGGTTCCGGTGCATCCAGGGCATGGGGAATGCCTGCGGGCATGACCACGGACTCTCCCTCCTTCAGCGTAAGCTTCTTTTCTCCGATGGTGATGGTGGCACGGCCATTCAGGATATACACAAAAGCATCTCCTGTGGAGGCATGGGCGCTGATGCCCTCGCCTGCGGCAAAGGCAAAAAGGGTGACGCCTACGCCCTTTTTCTGGGCCAAGGTGCGGCTCACTACCCGGCCTTCCTCATAATCCACAAGGGAGGCCAGCACCACGGCCTCGGAAAAAGGGATATTTTTCATGAGGGTCTCTTTATTTTTCATCAAAGTCTCTTTTTCCATGGGAGGTCTCCTTTTCTTTCGAGAGGATGCGTTCTTTTAAAGATTCATGGGCCTGCCACTTCAAAGCAGATGCAGCCCCCCAAGGGCTTCCCCATCCGTTTTTCCCATACTGGCACGGGGAGAAGAGTCCGGCCTTGACCTGGATCAAGGCCTTCCCAAAAAAAAGACTTCTCAGTTTTCCGCAGGCTTCACCCGCTTATTGAGATCCCAGACCAGATCCGCCTCTGGTAAAAGGGGCAGATACCCCAACCAGGGATGGGAGGCCAGATGCTCCTTGCTCTGCTGGAGTTTCCGGCTGTGCTCCTTAATGGGCGGCACGACTTCCCGGATGTTGCCCTCAAGTTTTGGAGCAATGGCATAGCCCGTCGCCTGCATGGCATAGTTCACCGCCTCCTGGCTGTATTGCTGGGAGCGGGCCAGGGTTTCCAGGGCCTTGGCCGGATTGTGGAAACCTGCGCTGTTTTCCGCAGACACCCAGTCCCAGAACATCTGCCCTTTGCGGATACGCTCCTGGGCGGCAATGAGAAGGGCTCCATGGTTTTCGGGTTTCTCTCCCTCATATTCCCGGGCAAGGCGCACGGCTTCATGGGCTTTTACGGAAAGATCCTGGGCCTTCATCAGCTGCTCCCAGGTGCGCTCCTGGGTGTAGATCACTCGTTCCTTCAGGTATTCCGGCGTTTTGTCACTGTGACACTGGCCGCAGGTACGGCTGATGCCCTCAGGACTTTTCAGAGGAGAGGTCCACTGATGGGAGGAAATCTTCTTTTTTCCGTCCATGCGGCGGTAGGGCATGTGGCAGTCCGAGCAGGACACCCCGGCGGCACCATGGGGGCCATCATACCAGGTCTCATACTCCGGATGCTGGATCTTGATCATGGGGGTGTTGGAAACCGCGTGGGTCCAGTCCACAAAATTCCCCTCAAACCCTTCCCTGTCCGTAGAGCCCTTGTCCTTGTAATATTCATAGACATTTTCAGGATTTTTCCCCAGATCCCAGGGGAAAACCGGCTTTGCCGCAGCCCCGAAGTTCTTATCCTGAAAATAATATTCCACATGGCACTGGGCGCAGACCAGCGCCCGCATTTCGTTTCTGGAAGCCTCCCGCCAGTCCTTTCCCGTGCGCTTCAGGGCCTCATCCAGGGGAACGCTTGTGATGCGCAGATCCATGGTCTGGGGATCATGGCAGGTGGCGCAGCCGATGGTATGATCCTCAAGATCCAGCTCTTCCCGGAAGGAATGAAACTCCTTGGCCCAGAAATCATCATCGTATTTTTCCACCCACTCGATCATTTTGGGCGTTTTGCAGGTGTAACAGGTGGAAGGCAGGCCAGCCTGTTCACTATAACGGTTGATACGGTCAATGTGCAAAACATCATACAGGGCATAGGTATGGCCCCTTGCCCGGTTGTATTCATAGCTGAAGGGATAGCCCATCCACAGGTTTTTGAGGTAGGGCTGGCAGTACTTGTAGCCCTTGGGCAGATCCCCGCAGAGATGCTTTTCGTGGGGAACGGAGCCTGCATATTCCGTCATCTGCGTGTCATCGTTGTTGGAAAGAAAGGTTTCATACTGGAGGGGAAACTGTTTTTTAAAGGCCGAGTTGCGGATTTCATCCTTGGCAAGGCCGGTTTTATAAGAAGGTGTTTCCGGCTCCGGCACCTGGGTGCATCCTGCAAGAAAAATCACAAGAACAATCCCAAAACACCAAACCGGCAGCGTCGTTTTTTTCACAGCCTCATTCATGGGCAACCCTCCTCTGGGCGATGGGGGATTTGGAGAAATGGGGAACCTGGCGGTGGCAATCCGTACAGGATTCCTTGGCATCCGCCACATTGAGGTTGGTCATGGTGTGGCAGGCCCTGCAGTTTTCATTCACCACATCCTTTGTGGCCTGGTTGGTATGGATCACATCCAGGACATCTCCAAAGGTATTCTGGTACACATCCCAGGCCCCGGCCTTTGCCTTAAACACAATTTTGCGCATACCGCCTTTGGGGGCATGGCAGTCATTGCAGGAAAGGGAAGCGTGCACCGAGCTCTGCTGGGTGCGCACCACCTCATACATGATATGGCAGGATCCGCAGAACTGGGGCGTATCCGTGGCCTTCAGGGAAAAATCCGCCGCAGCATAGATCCCCGCCCCCACCCCAAGGAGTACAAGGGCCAAAACCAGAATTTTCATGCCGCCGGGAGGTGCTTTCATAAAAAACCTCCTACATATCTTCAAAATGGATCCGATTAAGACATTTTCTTCATTTGAAGGATGCGGAAAAATCCGCCACCCCAAAACCCCCAGCCAAAACACTCTCCGGAAAAAACGCTCCCGGAGAGGCTTTTTCCCTTATCTTCCCGCCATCATGGCCGCTACGTCTTCTTCCACGCCCGCAATGGGTCTGATATCAAATTTTTCCACCAGCACCCTGGCCACGGCCGGTGAAAGGAAGGCCGGCAGGGTAGGTCCTAAGCGAATGCCCTTCACGCCGAGAAACAAAAGGGCGAGAAGCACGACCACGGCCTTCTGTTCGTACCAGGCAATGTCATAGGAAATGGGCAGTTCATTGATGTCTGAAAGCCCGAAAACCTCTTTCAGTTTCATGGCAATGACAGCCAGGGAATAGGAATCGTTGCACTGGCCTGCGTCCAGCACCCTGGGAATGCCACCGATATCGCCAAGATTCAGCTTGTTGTAGCGGTATTTGGCGCATCCTGCGGTGAGAATCACCGTGTCTTTGGGCAGATGCCCGGCCACTTCCGTATAATAGCTGCGGCTCTTGTGCCGCCCGTCACACCCTGCCATCACCACAAAACGGCGGATGGCTCCGGATTTCACGGCTGCCACCACCTTGTCCGCCAGCGCCAGCACCTGATGATGGGCAAAACCACCCACGATCTTTCCCGTCTCAAGCTCCGTTGGCGGAGGACAGACCCTGGCCTTTGCAATGAGATTGGAAAAATCCTTGGTCCCGCCTTTCTGCCGTTCCGGAATATGGGTAGCCCCCTCATAGCCCACAATCCCTGTGGTGAACAGACGATCAAGGTAGGTGCTGGTCTTTTTCAGGGGAACAAGGCAGTTGGTGGTGAGCAGCACAGGCCCGTTAAAGGATTCAAACTCCTCATTCTGATGCCACCAGGAGCCGCCGTAGTTGCCCACAAAATGGGGATATTTCTTGAAGGCCGGATAATAATGGGCAGGCAGCATCTCCCCGTGGGTATAGATGTCCACACCCGTGCCCTCGGTCTGACGCAGAAGCTCCTCCATATCCTTCAGATCATGCCCGGAGATGAGAATGCCGGGATTCTTGCCCACGCCAATATTCACTTCCGTGATTTCCGGGTTTCCATAGGTGCGGGTGTTGGCCTCATCCAGAAGGGCCATGGTGGTGACAGCCGTTTCCCCGGCCTTCATCACGAGGGCGATCATGGCCTCCACACTGAGCGCCTTTGTGGTAGAGGCCAGGGCTTCCATCATAAAATCGGAAATTTCCTCCTTGTGATACCCCAGAACCGCCGCATGTTCCGCATAGGCGGCAATGCCCTTGAGTCCGATGGTAAGAAGTTCCCGCAAAGAGCGCACATCCTCATTTTCCGTTACCAGAACCCCCACGGTTTTGGCTTTTTCTGCATAATCTGCAGCCTCCCCTGTCCAGAGCGCCGCTTCCGGAAGGCTTTCCTGCCAATCTTTTCCATTCCTTTCACGGTAAAGGTCCAGAAACTTTTCCCGCAGAGCGTCCCTGCGGCTGAGCCCCTCTCCAATCATGGCCGTGAAACGGGCATCATCCCAGTTGGCATTGGTGATGGTGGCAAAAAGGCCCTTCAGAATGAAGTCATCATGGCTGCGGTCGGGAGCCCCCAGATCCTTCAGCTTTTCGCCATACACCGCCATTCCCTTCAGGGTAAAGATGAGAAGATCCTGAAGATTGGCCGTTTCTTCGGGCTTACCGCAGAAACCCTTCACCGTGCATCCCGTGTTTTTCATGGTTTCCTGGCACTGAAAACAGAACATGGACGTCCTCCTTTTCGCGATAAGGTTTTTGTTCCTGTCATCCACCTTTCATGCAGACCCGGAAGGAAAAAAAATCAACCGCCTCAGGCCTTTGTTCTTTTCTGCACATCATCCGCAGAATGTAGCAGCTCATTATTACGAGTAAGGCGATTATAGGGAAAAAAAGAAAAAAAAGCAAACACCGTTCAAACATGGGCTCCATGGGGGGTTTACGGCTCTCGTGCAAGGGTTTCCCATACGTCTTGATGCAGATCAAGGATACTCCGGTTTTTTTACCCTAAACTCCACCCTGCATATCGAAGACTCAGTCAGCCTTGTCCCCCCATATCGTTCAGGAGAAAAGATGTCTGAAAAAAATGAAAAACATGGAATGCCTGGACTGTCCGATACGGACATCATGGCCGCAATGCGGGAAATGGATGGCTACATCGACATCACACCCGCAGATTTCAGGGAGATTTATTCCTTTGCCTATCATCACGCCCTGAAACGGCTCACCCGCCACATCCGGGCTTCCGACATCATGACAAAGGCTCCCCATACCATCATGCTGTCCATGGGGCTTCTGCAGGCAGCACAGCTTCTTGCCGACAAGGGCATTTCAGGAGCGCCCGTTGTGGATCAGGAACACAGAATCGCAGGCGTTATTTCGGAAAAAGATTTTCTTTCCATTCTGGGTATGGATCCCCAAAAATCCTTCATGCAGGTTGTGGCCGCCTGCCTTGGCAATCAGGGGTGTCTTCCCACCGCCATCCGGGAAGTCTGCGTCTCAGAAATCATGAGCCTGCCACCTGTCACAGCTTCCCCGGACACTCCCCTTTGTGACCTCTCAACAATTTTTCGTGAAAAAAACATCAACCGCATCCCCATCACCGACTCCACGCGCAGGGTTATCGGCATTGTCACAAGATCCGACCTCGCCAACGTGTTGGGTACCTTCCGCATTGTAAAGGAATCCCCATGACCTTCTGGCAGAAACTCAAAGGAAGAACCCAAAGCCCTCCCAGGGTAGGCGGATGGGAAATTTTCTGGTCCTGGCTTGCAAGCTTTCTCGGTCTTGCCGCCGTGGGAATCCTCCATTTCAAATACCTTGATCCCCAGGGCATGATGTTTGTAATCGGATCCTTTGGCGCATCCGCAGTTCTCATTTATGGGGCTATCCGCAGTCCGCTCGCTCAGCCAAGAAACCTCATCGGCGGACATATTCTCTCTGCACTGGTGGGCGTCACGGCCTTTCGCCTTTTCGGTCAGGAACCCTGGCTCGCCGGGGCTCTCGCCGTTTCAACGGCCATTGCTCTCATGCACCTCACCAGCACCCTGCATCCCCCAGGCGGTGCCACTGCCCTCATCGCAGTGATCGGAGGCGACAGCGTTCATAATCTCGGATATGGCTATGTATGGATGCCGACTGCCCTGGGCGCCTTTGTCATGCTTCTTGTTGCCCTCATCATTAACAACCTTCCCAAGAACAGACGTTATCCGGAATTCTGGTGGTGAACATCAAAGTATCCCAAACCTCATTCCTTAAAGCCCGAAAAGGATGGGGAGCAAGCAAAGCGTTTACGTTAACCCAAACGCAGGCCCTTAAAAACACTGAAAGACCCTCACCCTCCTTTTTTTCTTTCATATCCCGTGACTCCCATCTCCAGCACACGCATCCGCAGTTCCAGGCCCTCCGCCGCGAGAATCTCCTTTGCCCTGCGGCTGC